>DASXYJ010000074.1:0-2730 GCA_036502565.1 Gammaproteobacteria bacterium | reverse complement strand
GATCCGGTGCATCCGCCGCAGTTGCCGCCGGTGGTGGAGGGCGGCAAGACGCCCGCGGCGGGCCTGATGGACAAGTTCTCCGCGGACATGCTGCGGGCCATCAATGCGCAGAAGGTCTATCCGCGGATATCGATGCTGAAGGCCGAGACCGGCGAGACCGTGGTGTCCTTCGACTACTCCGATGGCGTGGTGAGCGACATCCACGTGGACAAGTCCAGCGGCTCCCATGACCTGGACAAGGCCGCCATCGAAGCCGTGCAGAGAGCGGTGCTGCCGGCGAAGCCGGCAGAGCTCGCGGGCCTGAAGCACTTCGTGTTCGACCTGGTGTTCGATCTGGGCGGCTGATTGGCTCCGAAGCAGGAGATAAAGAGAGCCGCTGGCGCTTGCACCAGCGGCTCTCTTCTTTTGACGCCCGGCGATGCTTCATATTCGGATACGACTTCCCGTCTTTACACCACGCACCGCGAAGCGGCGGCGTATATTGCGCGTTTCTTGATTACGCATGCACCGGAGCGGTGCGACAAGGAGTGAGATCATGCGCAATTCGACGATCAGCACCGTGCTGCTGGGTTCTTCCATGATGTTCCTGGCCACCGCGTCCGCCGCGGATGGCTTCACCGTCACCAGTCCGACCCTCAAGGATGGCGGCACCATCCCCATGTCGGTGGTGTATGACCAGATGGGTTGCAAGGGCGGCGACAAGTCTCCGGAGCTGTCCTGGTCGGGCGCGCCCGCTGGCACCAAGAGCTTCGCCGTCACCATGTACGATCCGGATGCCAAGACCGGCAGCGGCTGGTGGCACTGGACGGTGTTCAACATCCCCGCTGACGTGACGCACCTCGCCGCCGGCGCCGGCGCCGAGGATTCCAAGGACCTGCCCAAGGGCGCCATCCAGGGCCGCACCGACTTCGGCTTCTCGCATTTCGCGGGTCCCTGTCCGCCGGTGGGCGATGCTCCGCACCATTACCACGTCACGGTGTATGCCTTGAAGGTGGCCAAGCTGCCCGTCGACAAGAACGCCTCCGGCGCCAGCGTCGGCGACGACATCCAGCAGAACATGCTCGCCAAGGCCGAGATCGTCGGCTTGTCGGAAGGCGCGGCTGACCACAAGTAGCCGGATCGTCCGGGTCGATGGAAAAGCCGCCAGCCGCGAGGCCGGCGGCTTTTCTTCGCCTGGAGCGGCGCGCGCAGGGTAGGCACGCGGACGAGACCGCTTACGGCGGCTGGGAATAGCGGTGTATATTCCGCGGTCTGGACCGTCACATGCACCCATCCGCGGTGCTCAAAAAGGAGTGACCATGCGCAGTCTCGTGAGCTCTCTCTTGCTGGGTTCCGCCCTGGTGTTCCAGGGTTCCGCGTCGGCCGCGGATGCCTTCACCATCACCACCCCGGCCTTCAAGGACGGCGGCACCATCGCCATGGAGCAGGTCTTCAACAGCTTCGGCTGCACCGGCGGCAACCACTCCCCGGAACTCTCCTGGTCCGGCGCGCCCGCCGGCACCAAGAGCTTCGCGGTCACCATCTATGATCCGGATGCGCCCACCGGCAGCGGTTTCTGGCACTGGACGGTATTCAACATCCCGGCCAGCGTGACCCACATCCCGGCCGATGCCGGCGGCGAGAAGGGCGCCGGTCTGCCCGCGGGCGCCATCCAGGGCCGCACCGACTTCGGCTTCTCCCATTTCGGCGGTCCCTGCCCGCCGGTGGGTGACGCGCCGCATCATTACCATGTGACGGTGTATGCCCTGAAGACCGACAAGCTGCCCTTGGATGCCATGGCTCCAGGCGCCCTGGTCGGCTTCTACATCCACATGAACACCCTCGGCAAGGCCACCGTCACCGGGATGTTCGGCCGCAGCAAGTGATCTGAGGTCCCGCCCCCGGCCTCGCCGGGGGCAGGCTTTAAGATAGAATCAAGCTTGGGCGATGGGGTCCGCCTTATAACCGCCTCGGCACGCGTCGAAGCTGATGACTCCTACTGGATTCCTGGATCTGACACCGGCGTTCAGCAGGAGGAGTCTTCGCATGTGGAATTATCTCGCGGTCGCCCTGGGCGGCGCCTTCGGTTGTTGCGCGCGCCTCGGCATCAACCAGCTCGTGCATGAACGTCTCGGCCAGGCCTTCCCCTTCGCCACGCTCATCATCAACGTCTCCGGCTGCCTGGCCATGGGCTTCCTGTTCTTCTATACCCTCGAGCAGGTTAGCATCAGCCCCGCGCTGCGGCTCGCCATCGTCACCGGCGTGCTGGGGGGCTTCACCACCTTCTCGGCCTTCGGCATCGAGACCCTCCTGCTGATGGAAGACGGCAAGCTCGGCTACGCCGCGCTGTATGTGACGCTGTCGGTGGCATTGGGGCTGGGTGCCGTGTTCTTTGGAGCCTGGCTGGCCCGCAGCCTCGCATAGGAAGCCGCCTTGACCACCGCGAAACAGAAAGCCCTGCGTTTCGTCATCAGTTTAGGCATCGTCAGCCTGTTCGCCGACTTCACCTATGAAGGCGGCCGCAGCATCGTCGGCCCGTTCCTGGCTTCCCTCGGCGCCAGCGCCTTCTTCGCCGGCGCGGTGGCGGGTTTCGGCGAGTTCCTGGGCTATGCCATCCGGCTCTTCTCCGGCCGCTTGGTGGACCGCACCCACAAGGACTGGCTGATACTGTCCTTGGGTTACGTGGTGAACCTCGCCTCCGTGCCGCTCATGGCGCTCGCTCCCAACACGTTGATCGCGGGAGGCCTGGTC
>DASXYJ010000073.1:0-3031 GCA_036502565.1 Gammaproteobacteria bacterium | reverse complement strand
TCCAGAGCTACCAGGCGCGCTTCACCCCGGGCGTGTACATGACCGACAGCAGCCAGTTCTATCCGCAGCTGTCCCGGCAATACGAGGCGGTGGCGCAGCCCTTCGCCATCGACAACAACGTGACCATCCCGGCGGGGGTCTATCGCTTCCAGCGCTGGCAGGTGGAATACGATTCGCCGGTGTCCTTCCCGGTGCGCTTCACCCTGCGTCCCAGCGGCGGTGAGTTCTACTCCGGCCACGCCAAGGACGACTACTGGTCGCTCGCCTACGCGGGCTTCGACGGGCGCTTGGAACTGGGCTTGACCAACGAGGACGTGTTCGCCGAGCTGCCTCAGGGCCACTTCGTGCAGCGGCTCTGGCAACTCAACGCCGCCTGGTCCTTCAACCCGGATTTCAACGTCACCACGTTCGTGCAGTACGACACCAGCCAGGACCAGCTCGGCTTCAACACCCGGCTGCACTGGGCCATCACCGCCGACAAGGATCTCTACGTGGTGTGGAACCGCAACTGGCGGGAATCGGTGATGGCACTCACGCCCGGCACGCCGGACGTGGCCGACACCCTCATCGTGAAGCTGGCCTGGAACTTCAGTTACTGAGGCGCTGCCTCAGCCGGCGAGACCCGCCAGGTACAGGTTCCTGCAGACGCCGATGAGGGCGCCCAGCAGCAGGGCGCCGCTGCACACGCTGCCCCAGAGGAAACCATAGTGCCGGCCCTTGGCGCTCCGGTAATAGCCCCAGGCATATTGCGCACGGAACACCACGAAACCGAAGCCCAGGATCGCGGCCCATAGCGGGCTCAAGGTGACGGCGAAGATCCACAGGCAGGGGATCACCATGATGAGCTGCTCCAGGGTGTTCTGCTGCACCCGGAAGTAACGCTCGAAGTCCGGGTTGCCGGTGACGGCGGGCGCCGCCACCTTGTAGCGGCTGCGGGCCACGGCGACCATGGAGCCGATCAGGGCGTATTCGATGATGATGGCCAGGATCGCCAGGTAAGCGAGGCTCATGCTGTTCCCCTTGGTGTGCTCAGAGCCAGTTGGCGCGCTTGAAGCGGTAGTAGAGGTAGATGTCGATGCCCACCATCGTCGCCAGCGCCAGCGGATAGCCGAACATCCAGTGCAGCTCCGGCATGTGCTCGAAGTTCATGCCGTAGATGCCCACGATCAGGGTCGGCACCGCGATCAGGGCCGCATAGGAGGCGAGCTTCTTGGTGGTCTCGTTCTCCTGCAGCGCGATCATGGAGAGGTTCACGGAGATGGCGGTGGAGATGGTGTCGCGGGCGGTGTCGATCTCCTGGTTGAGCCGCACCAGGTGGTCGTAGATGTCGCGGAAGTACTCGCCCAGGTTCATGCACACCATGGGCACGCGACCGCCGAACATCTTGCCCACCGCTTCCACGGCCGGGCCGGTGGCGTGCTTCACCACGCCGAGCTTCTGCTTGAGTTCGTAGAGGGCCTGGATGTTGGCGCGCGCCGAGCTGCTGGTGAAGATGCGCTCCTCGAGCGTCTCCAGCTCCGCCTCCAGCGCCTCCAGCGCCGGCACGTAGCGGTCCACCACCGCGTCCATGAGCGCGTACAGCACGTAGCCGGAACCATGCTTGAGCAGCGTGGGTTCACGCTCGCTGCGGGCGCGCACCTCGGAGAAGCCCCGCTCGGTCTGGCGCCGGCAGGACAGCACGTAGTTGGGGCCGACGAACATGTACATCTCGCCGACCTTGAGCTCGCCCTGCACCACTTCCAGGGTCTGCAGCACCGCGAAGATCGAGTCGCCGTATTCTTCCAGCTTGGGGCGCTGGCTGCCCAGCAGCGCGTCTTCCACGGCCAGCTCGTGCAGGTTGAACTGCGCCTTCATCTCCGCCATCTCGGCCGCGTCCGGGTCGCGCATCGCCACCCACACGAAGCAGTGCGGCTTGCGCAGCCACTCGGCGATCTCCTCCTTGCGGATCTCGGTGAGCTTGCGGCCTTCCTGGTAGGCGGCGCAGTTGATCAGCATGCGGCAGCCTTCCCGTCGCTCATGGCATCTGGATCTTGCCGCCGCCGCCCAAGCCACCCATGCCGCCCTTGCTCATGTCCGGCACCACGATGGAGGAGGCCGCCTGGCGGCGTAGCTCACGCAGCTGCTCCATGGTGTCCTGGATGGCCTTGTTGGCGGCGTCGGAGAACTGCCGGGCAGCCTCGTCCAGGTCCTTGCCTTCCAGGCGGAAGTGGATGGGGAGGGTGCCGGCCGGCGTCATCAGGCTGGTCTCGCCCACGAACAGCATCGGGCGTGACTCGTCGCGGCTGCCGTCGGTCTTCACCGGCGTCATCTGGCGCAGGGTGCCGATCTTCTGGTCGGTGAAGATCTCCTCGCGATAGAGGTTGTTGAGGTCCAGTTCCAGCTTGAGTTCTTCTTCGGCCATGTTCTGTCGCCTGCGTCGATTGAGGGGGTGTGAGGAAAGGTCGCATCCTACAATCCCCGCCGGGAGCGCGCCACCGCCGGGGTCACAACGCGGGGAAAAGCCGCGGTGCTAGACTAGCTTCCCATCCCCCGCCGCACCGGTACCGACCATGCCTCCCGAGATGCCCGACATTTCCCCCTTCGATGATGCCGCCCGCCAAGTGGTGGAGCTGGCCAACCGCATCGCCGACAAGCATCCGGAGCTGGATGTGTGGGAGATCGCCGACGGCATCCTGGCCGGCGGCGTGCACTACTGGCTGTACTCCCGCCAGCCCTGCGAGGACCCGATGTGCGAAGACTGCGCGCCGGTCTCCACCGCCGCGCTGCGCCAGGGCGAGCTCGTCAAGGCAGTGCAGCTCTCGGCGGAAGAGAGCGATTACTTCCATTCGCCCACAGATTCGAACGCGGCCTGGGCCTGACGTAGTGCGATCGGCGCCTTGAACGCCGCCGACTATGTCTGCTGGAAATGTGGCACCTCCCTCGTGGGTGTGCCGGTGCCGCTCTCGCGTATCTCCACTTGCCTCAAGTGCGGCTCCGAGCTGCACACCTGCCGCATCTGCCGCTTCCACGATCCCAAGCTGACCGACGGTTG
>DASXYJ010000072.1:0-4621 GCA_036502565.1 Gammaproteobacteria bacterium | reverse complement strand
GATGGCGGCGATGATGAGGCACATGAGCCACTGCAGCACCAGCCCGATGGCGGAGATGTCCAGGCCGCCTTTGATCACCCCGGGGCCCAAGAGGCCGGCGGCGATGAAACGCATGATGAGCAGGGGGCTCAAGAGGGAGATGAGCGAGGCCGAGAAGATATCTATGGTGCCGCCCAACAGGCCGCCCCAGAGGATGGCCTTCAACATACCGCGCTGGCTATCGGTCATGGTCTCCACTCCCATTCTTGTAGTGATGGTTGAGAGCCGGATTCCGCGGGAAGGTTCCCCAGGCCGCCAGGCTGCCCCTCGCTCCAGCGCCCGGAACCGCCGACTGGCCTGAACGGCGCGACTATACTGGTCGCCCCACCGGAGCCTGCAGGAGCCGCCATGCGCCGCCTTCGCCTGATGTTGCTCGGTCTGTGTCTAGCCTGCGTGGCCCAGGCCGCGCCTTACCTGCCGCCGGGCGCCAAGCCCGAAGTATTCGTCGCCTACCCCGGCCCCAGCCTCGCCCTCACCGGCGCCACGCTGATAGACGGTACCGGCAGCGCCCCACAGCACGGCATGACTGTGGTCATCCAGGGCCAGCGCATCCAGGCGGTGGGACCGGACGGCCAGGTGAAGATCCCGGAGGGCGCCCAGCAGCTCTCCCTCGCCGGCAAGACCCTGCTCCCCGGCTACGTGATGCTGCACGAGCACTTCTTCTATCCCACGGGCCTGCTCACCTACGCCAACATGCCCTACAGCTTCCCGCGGCTGTACCTGGCGGGCGGCGTCACCACCCTGCGCACCGGCGGCAGCATCAACCCCTATGCCGACCTCGGCATCAAGCAGTGGATCGACGCCGGCCACGCGGTGGGCCCGCACATGTTCATCACCGGCCCCTACCTCACCGCCGGCGACGACCCGGACGACCTGCCGGTGATGCAGCTCGCGGACTTCGGCGACCCGGCCATGGCGGTGGAAGCGGAGCGCCACTGGGTCGCGCTGGGCGCCCGCGACTTCAAGACCTACACCACCATCCCCAAGAAGACCCTGGGCGCGGTCATCGACTACGCCCACAAGCACGGCGCCCGGGTCACCGGCCACCTCTGCTCCGTCACCTATAAGGAGGCGGCGGAACTCGGCATCGACGATCTCGAGCACGGCATCTTCGTGGCCACGGACTTCGTGAAGGACAAGCAGCCGGACAAGTGCCCCTCGCCGGCGGCGGTACAGAAATCACTGGCGGCGCTCGACATGGGCGGCGCCGATGCGCAGGGGCTACTGCAGACCCTGCTCAAGCACCACGTGGCCCTCACCTCCACCCTCACGGTGTTCGAGGCCTCCACGCCCGGCCGGCCCATCCTGCCGGATGCGGTGCTGGACCTCATGTCCCTGCAGGCCCGCGCCAACTACCTGCGCAACTATGGCCGCACCGCCCAGGCCAGCAACCAGGACGCGGTGCAGGCATTCAAGAACGGCATGGCCTTCGAGAAGGCTTACTTCAACAAGGGCGGCCTCTTGGTGGACGGTACCGATCCCACCGGCAACGGCGGCGTGGTGCCGGGCTGGTCCAACGCCCGGGAAGTGGAACTGCTGCTGGAAGCGGGCTTGAACCTGCCGGACGCCATCAAGGTCTCGACGCTCAACGGCGCCCACTTCCTCGGCATCGACAAGGATCGCGGCAGCGTGGCCGCCGGCAAGTATGCCGACCTCACGGTGCTGGACGGCGACCTCAGCACCGACCCCAAGGCACTGCACAAGGTGCTGTGGGTGTTCAAGGACGGCGTGGGTTATGACAGCGCCAAGCTCACGGACTCCGTCAAAGGCGACGTAGGCATCCGCTGAAAAAAACCCGGCCTTGGCCGGGTTTCTTCTCGATAGAGATGCGCGGGCTTCAGTTGAATTTGCCGCCCTTGCCCGCGGCGCTGTAAGCCCCTGCGCCCAAGAGCGCCACGCACAGGGCGCCGAAGCCGTAGAAGGCTTCCAGCTCGATACCCCAGCCGCCGTGCTCGTTGAGATGCCAGAGGTTGAGGCCGCGGGTGGCCAGCACCGCCACCAGCATGTTGGCCAGCACCAGGAGCGCGCCGATACGGGTGTACACGCCCAGCACCATCAGCACCGGGCCCACCACCTCGCCCAGGTACACGGCGTAGGCCAGGAAGCCCGGCACCCCGTGCGCAGTGAGTATGGAAGTCACGTCGCCGGGGCCGTTCACCAGCTTGTGGAAGCCGTGCAGCAACAACAGGCCGCCCACCAGCACCCGCAGCAAGAGCTTGCCGGCGTCTTCAGTCGACCAGTTCATGGAAGTTCCCCTGGATGCGGTTCAATGGAACAGGCGGCGCCAGCCTGCGATGTTGTTGTCGGTGATGAGTTCGATGCCCAGCACGTAGCCGGGCTCGCCCTTGGAGGGGGCGATCCAGCGGGTCACGCCCGAGAGGTTGAAGGCCGAGGCATGGCCTTCCAGGTTGATGGTGATCTCCACCTGCTCCCCCAAGGGGAAGGCACGCTTGGTCTGGATCTGCACGCCGCCCGGGGAGATGTCCACGGTGGTGCAGTAATACTTGGACACGGTCACGTCCTCGCCACTGATGTTTAGCTGGCGTATGACGGCGCGCTCTTCCCGGCGCAGACGCGGATGTTTGCGGCGATCGTCGTGGTCCACGGCTTCGGCTTCAGCTTTCATCTGTCTATTGGATGATATGACCAGGAGGTCGTCCCTGCTGGGATTTTGCCATATCTCCGCGCGCTTTCCCCTAGGGTCCTCGCGAGGATTATGGAATATCGACTCGCCTCGCCCGGTATAGCCGGACCCCCGGCGCAGGCGCTACCGGCCCTTGCCCATGCCACCCTTGTGTATTAATGTATCAATGTACTTAATTAGGAGCGGCCCCCATGGCGGAACGGGAAGTGGAACGGGTGCAGACCGGCATCCGCATCGAGAAGCGCCTGCTCAAGGTGCTGAAGGCGGTGGCGGAGGACCACGACCTGACCCTGGGGGACCTGCTGGAAGGCATCGTGCTGCATGCCTTCGAGGGCAAGGCGCCCTTCTCCCGCGCTTCCCTGGCCAAGATCGGCAAGTTCAAGGAACTCTATGGCCTCGACCTCGCGGCCGGGGACAGCCACCGGCTGAAGGAGAAGTGATGCGGCTCGGGCCCGCCGACCGGGAGCTGATGGCGCGCTTCGCGGCCTTGAGCCTCCCCAAGCAGGACTTCGGCCACGCCGAGCATGTGCACCTGGCCTGGGCCCTGCTGGCCTCCCAGCCGCTGCTCGCAGCCATGCGCGCCTTCCGCGGCCAGCTGCAGGCCTTCGCCGCCCACCACGGAGCCACGGGGCTCTATAACGAGACCATCACCTGTTTCTACCTGCTGCTGATCCGGGAGCGCATGGATGCCTTGGGTCCAGACCAGGCATGGGCCGCCTTCCGTTCCGCCAACCCGGACCTCTTCAGCAGCCCCAAGCCCTTCCTGGAGCGCTGGTATCCGGCAGGAGCGGCCTTCGCCCCCGAGGCCAAGTCGAGTTTCCGCCTGCCGGCCTGAAAGGCCCTGCGTTGCGCCCCGGCCCCGGCTCGTCAATACTATATCCTTAGTAGATGAGTCGCTTCGGGGGTCCTATGCATCAGCTACGTCCTGTCTGCCTGGCTGCCTTGTTGTGCCTGGCCCTGCCTGCCTGGGGCGAGGCCCCGGCACCCAGTTCCGGGGATAGCGCCCTGCAGGCCCTGCAATGGCGTCTGGCGGGCCCGTTCCGGGGCGGCCGGGTGGACGCGGTGGCCGGCATCCCCGGCGACCACAACACCTTCTATATGGGTGCCGCTGACGGCGGCATCTGGAAGACCACCGACGCGGGCCACCACTGGAACAACATCAGCGACTGCTGCCTGGACGCGGGGCCGGTGGGCGCCATCGCGGTGGCGCCTTCCGATGCCAAGGTGATCTACGCCGGCACCGGCGAACCCTTCCCCCGCGGCGACGTGCTCACCGGCGACGGCCTGTGGAGGTCCAGCGACGCCGGCAAGACCTGGGTGAACGTGGGTCTCCGGGAGACCCGCATCATCTCCAACATCATCGTGGATCCGAAGGATCCGCAACACCTGTACGTGGGCGCCCTGGGCCACCTCTTCGGCCCGAACCCGGAACGCGGCGTCTATGAGAGCAAGGACGGCGGCAAGAGCTGGCAGCGCATCTTGTTCGTGGATGCGGAGACCGGCACCGCGGACCTGGTGATGGATCCCGCCGATCCCAAGACCCTGTACGCAGCCCTCTGGCAAGTCTCGCGCCGGCCCTGGAACTTCTCCAGCGGCGGCCCCGGCAGCGGCATCTGGAAGACCACTGACGGCGGCGCCCACTGGACCGACCTCAGCCACAACCCGGGCCTGCCCACGGGCATCCTCGGCCGCATCGGCATCGCGCTGCCCCAGACCGCCAAGGACCGGGTGTACGCGGTGGTGGAAGCCGGCGAAGGCGGCCTGTACCGCTCCGATGACGCCGGCGCCCACTGGCAGCGTCTCTACAAGAAAGCCGACCTCAACATGCGCGCCTGGTACTTCAGCCGCATCTACGCCGACACCCAGGACGCGGATCACCTATGGGGCACCGAGGCGCCGGGCTTCATGGAATCGAAGGACGGCGGCAAGACCTTCAAG
>DASXYJ010000071.1:0-2898 GCA_036502565.1 Gammaproteobacteria bacterium | reverse complement strand
GCCTGGGGCCTCTCCCTGCGCAAGCGCTTCTGCCGCAAGTTCAACTTCGAGCTGCAGGCCGCCGCCCTCGAGGACACCATCATCATGTCCCTGGGGGCGACCCACAGCTTCCCGCTGGAAGAGCCCGCCAAGTACCTCAACCCGGCCTCGGCGCTGGACGTACTGACCCAAGCCATCCTGCAGGCGCCCATGTTCGGCACCCGCTGGCGCTGGGTCGCCACCACCGCGCTCGCGGTGCGCCGCAACCGCAACGGCCACCGCAACCCGCCGGCCTTCCAGCGCGCCGATGCCGAAGACCTCATCGCCGTGGTGTTCCCGGACCAGCTCGCCTGCCCGGAGAACCTGGCGGGTGCCCGCGAGGTGCCGGATCATCCCCTGGCGCTGCAGACCCTGAAAGACTGCATGCACGAGCTCATGGACGCGGACGGCTTCATGCGCCTCCTGGAGCGCCTACACTCCGGCGACCTCAAGGTGGTGGCGCGGGATCTCGCGTCCCCATCGCCCATGGCCCAGGAGATCCTCACCGCGCGCCCCTATGCCTACCTCGACGACGCTCCCATGGAGGAGCGCAAGACCCTGGCGGTGCAGTCCCGCGGCCTCATGAGCCTGGAGGAGGCGGGGTCCCTCGCGTCCCTCGATCCGGAAGCCATCGCCAAGGTGCGGGAAGAAGTCTGGCCCATGGCCCGCGATGCGGACGAGCTGCACGATGCCCTGGTGGTGCTGGGCTTCATCACCAGGGAAGAAGATTTGCGCGGCAAGGCGGATGTCCCGGATGCCACCTGGCGCGAGCGCTTCCATGCCCTCTGCGACGCGCGTCGCGCCACCGCGGCGACGCTCGCCAACGGCCAGGTGCTGGGGGTCGCGGCCGAGCGCCTGCACGAGTTCCTGGCGGTGTTCCCGGATGCCAAGCTGGAGCCGGAGCTGACGCCCTTCGAACAGGACGCGCCGCCCGCGCGCGAAGATGCGCTGCGTGAGCTCATCCGCAGCCGCCTGGAATGCTCGGCTCCCGTCACGGCCCAGAGCTTCGCCGACATGCTGGGTCTCGCCCGCGGCGAGATCGAGGCGGCGCTGCTGGCCCTGGAAGCCGAAGGCGGCGTGATGCGCGGCAAGTACAGTGCCGGCGCCACCGATACCGAATGGGTAGACCGGCGCCTGCTGGCGCGGATCCACCGATACACCCTGAAGCGCCTGCGCAACGAGATCGAGCCGGTGACGCCGGCGGACTACATGCGCTTCCTGCTGGACTGGCACGGCGTGGGCGCCGAGCGCAGCGAAGGCCAGGCCGCGCTCGCCGCGGCCCTGGAACAGCTCTCGGGTTTCTCGGCCCCGGCCCACGCCTGGGAGCAGGACATCCTGCCGGCGCGCGTCCTGAACTACGCGCCCTACATGCTGGACCAGCTCTGCGCCGGCGGTTCCGTCGCCTGGATGCGCCTGGTGCCGCCCCGCGCCACGGACGAGGAGCGCCGCGCCGGCCCGGTGCGCGGCACGCCCATCGCCTTCGTGGAACGCGATGCCCTGGAGCATTGGCGCGCGCTGGCCGAGATGCCGGACACCAGCGCCATCAACCTGAGCCACGGCGCCCGCACGGTGCATGATGCCTTGCGCTCCCACGGCGCGCTGTTCTTCACGGATATCACCCGTCACACGGGCCTCCTGCGCACCCAGGTTGAGCAGGCCTTGGGCGAGCTCGCCGCCTGGGGACTGGTGGCGGCCGATACTTTCGCGGGCCTGCGCGCGCTCATCACGCCTCCGAGCAAGCGGCCGTCGCTATCCAGCTCCACCCGTTACCGCATGCGCCGCGGCGCCGCCCCCGGCGTGGACGAGGCAGGCCGCTGGGCCCTGGTGCCGCGCCAGGCGGTGCAGGGCGCCGGTGCCGGCACCGATGCGGATGCGCTCACCCATCTCGCGGACGTATTGCTGCGCCGTTACGGCGTGGTGTTCCGCAAGGTGCTGGAGCGGGAGAGCGCGCTGCCGCCCTGGCGCGACCTGCTCTACATATATAGGAGGCTGGAAGCCCGCGGCGAGGTGCGCGGCGGGCGTTTCGTGGATGGTTTCGCCGGCGAGCAGTTCGCCCTGCCGGAGGCCGTCGGCGCCCTGCGCGAAGTGCGCCGCCGCCAGAAGCTCGGCGAACTGGTCTCGGTCTCCGCGGCGGATGCCCTGAACCTGGTCGGCATCATCACGCCCGGCCAGCGCGTCCCCATCATGGGCGAGAACCGCGTCCTCTACCGCGACGGCGAGCCCGTGGCCATCCAGGTGGCGGAAGAGGTTAAATTCCTCGGCGAGGTCTCACCTGAACAAGAATGGGAACTGCGTAATTCCCTGGTGCGACGTCGGCAGATGCCGGGGCCCGAGGCTTTCCAATGAGGATCGCCGTATTCCTCTTCTCTGCCGCGTTTCTATCCACGAGCGCAGCCGCAGACTTCGACTTTGAGAACAGTCCGCCACAACTGAATAGCGAAGGTACTCTCGATTTGGGGTCGGCATCGTCCATTGTCAGCGTAAGCATATCGGACACTGACAGTGATGACTTCGGCGATGGGCGGCTCCTGACCCTTGCGACCAAGGGAAAAAAGGTGACGTACCCATTCGATGCCGCTTATGGCATGTTCCATCTGTATGTGGTCTCTCTGTCTGGGTTCAGGTCTCCCGAGGTCGTCTTGGTGCATGCTGAAGGCCGGGGTACTAGCGCCAGTACTTGGGTGCTTGATGTCCTGACTCTGGCCGACGATAAGATTGTTTCCGAATATAAGAAGGATGTGGCCAGTTTTTTCGGCAGCGGTGAGCTGTGGTGGTATTCGATCAGCTTCACTGACGCGGCAGAAAATACCGCTACCGTTGACCTGAGACTTGGGCTTGACCACTCGCCCTTAACGCATGACTCCTTGGAGATTCCTGGAC
>DASXYJ010000070.1:0-2797 GCA_036502565.1 Gammaproteobacteria bacterium | reverse complement strand
GCGGATCGCCCGGGTCGCTTCGTTCAACTCAACTCTCCATGTCATGCAGCACCTTGAAGACGGATCCGCCACGGGGGCGGCGGGCGGTCTCGCATCCTTGGAGACCGGGCCGGGGGGAAGACCGAAGCGGGGCATGTCTGCGACACCGGAGACGGGCCGCAGGATCCGGACCGCGACGCGGCATCGCGCTGCGCCGGGGTAACGGCGACCACGCGCGGCTGCATCAGCAAAGCCACGGACAAGACGTTCACATGCTCTCCACAACAGGAGGCGGTACCGCGCACCGATTGCACGGCTCACAATCATGATAATACTATTATCATCATAGTCAAATTTGATGGAAACGAATATACTTAGCCCATGACAACCGAACTCCGCACCGCCAGGCTCACCATCCTCATAGACCCCCGGAAGAAGGCCTTCTTCGAGGAGCTGTGCGCCGAGATGGACCTCACCCCCTCCCAGGTGGTCCGCAAGCTGATCCGCGGATATATAGAAGAGCAGACCGGCAAGCCCTGGCGCCCCGAAGAGCACGAGCTGCCCCGCCGCTACACCAAGCGCGGCGACACCGAGAAAGTCGCGTAGCTCTCCCCGTCGCGGGCGATCCCGCGGCATTCTTTTCCCTCGATTCAATCCCACCGCTCGTCGGCGGCTCACGCATGCGCGTGACAGAAGCCGACTTACCCGGCCCGGTTAGCGGCTTTCGCGCCGAGGCGGTTATCCTGCATCGGCATGGACGCAGATAAGAAGCCACGGAACTTTTGGCAAAGAGTGAAGCAGCACCCGCTGCTCTGCCATGGCGCGGGGCTCATCACCGGCGCGGCGGACGACGATCCGAGCGGCATCGGCACCTACTCCCAGGCGGGCGCGAAGTACGGCCTGGACATGCTCTGGACCCTCCCACTGGCCTTCCCGCTGGTGGCGGCCATGCAATCCATGTGCGGGCGCATCGGCCGCGTCACCGGCAAGGGCCTAGCCGCCAACATCAAGGCCGAGTTCCCGTCACCGGTGCTGAAGGGCGTGGTGGCTCTGCTCTTGGTGGCCAACACCCTCAACATCGGCGCGGACGTGGCGGCCATGGGCGAGGTGGCTGGTCTCGTCACCGGACTCAACCGTCATCTCATGACGGTACTCCTGGTCGGCATCACGCTGCTGCTGCAGCTCATGGTCCCGTATCACCGCTACGTGCGCATCCTGAAGTGGCTCACGCTCTCGCTGCTGGCCTACGTGGCGGTGCTGTTCTTCGTGCACGTGCCTTGGAGCCAAGTGGCGCTGCGCACCCTGCTGCCGCATCTGAAGTTCGATTCCACCGCCGCTTCGGTGGTGCTCGGCATCTTCGGCACCACCATCAGTCCCTATCTGTTCTTCTGGCAGACCTCCGAGGAAGTGGAGGACATGCTGGCGCCGCCCCGCGCCAAGGCGCTGCTGCGGGTGCCCCGCGCCGCGCCGGAGGAGCTGCGCCGTATCCGCTGGGATACCTGGAGCGGCATGCTGTATTCGGACGTCACCGCGTACGTCATCATCCTGGCCACCGCCGTCACCCTGCATGCCTCCGGCATCCACGACATCGATACCGCCTCCCAGGCCGCCGGCGCGCTGCGGCCCATCGCCGGAGTCTATGCCTACCTGCTCTTCGCCATCGGCATCCTCGGCACCGGCCTCCTGGGCGTGCCGGTGCTCGCCGCCTCCGGGGCCTATGCGCTCTGCGAGACCGTCGGCTGGAAGTGGGGCCTGGAAAACAAGGCTTCCGAGGCGCGCGGCTTCTACGGCGTGATCACCGTGAGCGTGCTCATCGGGTTCCTCATCCAGTTCACGCCTATCCCGCCCATGAAGGCGCTGTTCTGGGCAGCCGTCATCAACGGCGTAGTCGCCGTGCCGCTCATGGTGGTGGTGATCTTGCTGGCTTCGCGCAAGTCGGTGATGGGAAAGTTCACCGCGGCGCCCTGGGTGCGGGCCATCGGCTGGATCGCAGTGGCGCTGATGGGCGTCGCCACCCTCTGGATGCTGGTCGCCTGAACGAAGTCTAGCGACAGGGCGCCAGCTTGGCTTTCCCGGCTGCCGCCTTGTGATGCGGATGCGCTGCGTGGGCTGCGCGGTTCTTGGTGGCAGCGCGGGGAGCGTGGCTGGCGGGATGCCCCGCGTGGGACATGGGCGGGCAGTGGGTGGTATCGCTCGGGGCCGCCTCGGTATTGGGCGTGTTGATGGGCGTGCCCGGATAGCTGGGGCTGTTGGCCGGCGTCTTGGCTTCATTGGGTGCGGCGGGTGTGACCGCGGGTGCCGCCACCGCGACCGTCGCGGCGCCGAGCAGCAGGCCCGCAAGGGAAGCTGTCAGGTATCTCATGGCGTCCTCCTTATCAGATCGCCGAAGCATCGCCGGCAGCGAGCCGGCGATCAGCTTCGGACTTGGCGTGTCCGCAGACTCAGCCGCAGGGCGGCAGGGAAGGGGTCTGGCCCGGTGCGGGCTGTCCAGGTGCCGGATGGCCGTTGAGCGGGACACGGGTCGAAGTGGCGCTGCCGGGAGCAGTGCTCGGGAAGGTGCTGGGCGGCACCGAGACCGGCGCGCAATGGGTGGTGGCGCTCGGCGGGGTCGTCGGGTTCGGCGGTGTCATCGGCATGCCCGGGTTGTTCGGATGGTTCGGCGTGGTCGGCGCGCCGGTCGGATTGCTCGGAGTGGGCGGGGTGCTCGGAGTGCTGCCCGGAGCCGCCGTCGCGACCATCGCCGCGGCGCCCAGGAGCACGCCGGACAGGGTGATACAGAGATGTTTCATGGTTTCGTCCTTGGAATTGCGGGTGAACC
>DASXYJ010000069.1:0-29624 GCA_036502565.1 Gammaproteobacteria bacterium | reverse complement strand
CTAGAGGTGCAAGGCGGGGTGCTGGCGGAGGAATGCAGCGGGCTGTTGCGGAGCTTCTTCGAAAGACGTCGCTAAAGTGAGCATTTTCAGTTTCTTGGATGAAGCTGAGCGCCCACTTCTAGTCACAAGTCGTCCGATCTATCCTCATCGTGCGCCAACAGTTTGACATCGGATTTTGTACCGAAGTAGATCGTCGACTCTTCAGTGCTTCCACCATAGCGCAGTAGTCTTAGGACTTGCCCTCCCGGGCGAGTCCACACCGTATCGACCTGTGCAAAGGTCGCGCCGAATCCATTCTGCAATTCCGTCTCGTTCGTCGAAGATGGTTTTCCATATTTTTTCAGAAGTTCGTCACGTACCACTTCATAGGACGACTGGTCGATGGTCAACATGACTCGCTGAAGCAGGCCATTCGCGTCAATCACCGCATTGACCTGTGCACTCTCATGCGCGATGGTCGTCTGGCCGTTACAGACTTGCATGTTGTTGGCGCCGAGTCCGCACGTGACGGCCGATGCATCGGATTCAGCTCGCGCCGAATCACTGCACGGTTTACCGGTCTTGGGGCAAGCGGACAATTGTTCCGTAATTTGCGATGGGGTGGTGATGCCACCAAGGATCAAGCCCTTGAATTCGAAGTTGGTATCCACCGCGTAGCCGGCGACCGACCACAGCAGCAGTATTGAGATCCACATAGACTTTTTCATGGAGCCTCCCAAGCCGCTCTTCCCAAGCGACTGTGCATCTCAATTCTAGCTCTCTAGGCTCGTTCTAAGCTCGCCTCCTAGTCTCACCAAAACCCCAGGGCCGCCATCCCTGGGCGGGTTTGGGTCCATCCTCATGGTCGATTAAAAAAGCCCACTTTAGAGAAGGGGGTCTTTCGTTTGGTTTGGCGGAGGAGGTGGGATTACGGCGGGCCCGCGCTCCGCGCGGTTCAATAATGTTTTAGCTCGGCCCCTGCCTCGCTAAAACTCAGGGCTGCCATCCCTTGCGCCCGCCTGGCGCATGCGCCGAGCCCCGGCGATTTTATCGAACCAGCCGATCTATCCACGTGGGTTCGAATCCACCTGCATGTCCAAATGAATAGGGCCCACAGGGGCCCTATTCATTTGGATTGGCGGAGAGGGTGGGATTCGAACCCACGTGGGGCGTTTAGCCCCCAACCGATTTCGAGTCGGTGCCGTTGTGACCGCTTCGGTACCTCTCCGGCGGACGCGTATTTTACAGGACTTGCCGGGTTTGGGGAGCCTTCTCATGGCGGCTTCCCGGGGTCTTGGGTAAAATCGTCACCAGTCTCGCCGGGAACCGCCATGGCCCCACGCCACATCTACAAAGTCATCTTCCTGAACCAGGGCAAGCTCTACGAGGTGTATGCCCGTAAGGTCAGCCAGGACGGTTTCTGGGGGTTCATCGAGATCGAGCAGCTGGTGTTCGGTGAGCGCGGTGGGGTGGTGGTGGACCCGGGCGAGGAGCGCCTCAAGACCGAGTTCGAGGATGTGAAGAAGAGCTTCATCCCCATGCATTCGGTGGTGCGCATCGACGAGGTGGCCCACGAAGGTACCGCCAAGATCACCGCCGTGGAGGGCGGCGCCAACGTCACGCCGTTCCCCATGCCGGTCTACACTCCAGGCAAGAAATAAGGCGTGCGCTTCGCCTCCTTGGGCAGCGGCAGCCGCGGTAACGCCACCCTCATCCAGTACGCCGAGACCACCGTCATGGTGGACTGCGGCTTTTCCATCTCCGAGACCGAACTGCGCCTGGCGAGGCTGGACGTTGATCCCGCTTCCATCGCCGCCATCCTGGTGACCCACGAGCACACGGACCATGCCTCCGGCGTGATGCGCTTTGCCCTGAAGCATCGCATCGCGGTGCGCTGCACCGCCGGCACCCGCCAGGCCTGCCTGGAGCGGGGCTTCGAGACGGCGGAACCTTTCGACAATCACGGTAAGTTCGAGATAGGTGACATCCAGGTCACACCCGTGGCTGTGCCCCACGATGCCCGGGAGCCCACCCAGTTCCTGTTCGACGGCGGCGCCCACCGCTTCGGCCTGCTCACGGACGTAGGCAGCGTCACGCCGCACATGCGCCGCATGTTCAGCGGTTGCGCGGCGCTGCTCCTCGAATGCAACCATGACCGGGACATGCTGGAGGACGGCCCGTATCCGCCTTCCCTCAAGCACCGTGTGGGCGGCCCCCTGGGACATCTCAGCAACGCCCAGGCGGCGGATCTCTTGCGCAGCCTGGACAAGCAATGGCTGCAGCATCTGGTGGCGGCGCACCTCTCGGACAAGAACAATACGCCAGCCCTGGCCCGGGGCGCGCTCGCGGAAGCCATGGACTGCGATGAAGACTGGATCGGCGTCGCCGACCAGGAAACGGGCCTGGATTGGCTGGAAATGACCTAGAAGTGGAGTGGGGCAGGCAGTTACTGTAAAATGCCGCTCCGCACCCGCCCCCAGGATCGAAGATGCTTCAGTTTCGTGGTGGTCCGGCACTCTCCACTTTCCGCATCCGGATCCTGCTCGAGAAACTGCAGAAGCGCCTCTCCGGCATCGTCCGTCTCGAAACCCAGTTCATCTACTTCGTCGATGCCGGTGGCACGCCCGGCGCGTCCGAGCGCGGCTTGCTGGAACGCCTGCTGAACGATGGCGTCAGCTACGAGGCTCCCAAGGAGGGCGCGCTGATCCTGGTGGTGCCGCGTCTCGGCACCCTCTCGCCCTGGGCCAGCAAGGCCACCGACATCGCCCACAACTGCGGCTTGGCCAAGGTGCGCCGCATCGAGCGCGGCTTCGCTTTCTACCTGCACGGCCGTGAGCCGCTGGACCGTGCCACCCTGGCCCAGGCCGCAGAGCTGCTGCATGACCGCATGACCCAGTCGGTGCTCTACGACGCCGCCGATGCGGTGCAGCTCTTCCAGAAGACCCAACCGGCTCCCCTGAACAGCATCGATGTACTGAAGGGCGGCCGCCAGGCCCTGGTGGACGCCGACCGCCAGTACGGCTTCGCCCTCTCCGACGACGAGATCGACTACCTGGTGGAGAACTTCCAGCGCCTGGGGCGGAACCCCAGCGACGCAGAGCTCATGATGTTCGCCCAGGCCAACTCCGAGCACTGCCGCCACAAGATCTTCCGCGGCGACTGGGTCATCGACGGCGTGCGTCAGCCTCACTCGCTGTTCGACATGATCCGCGCCACCCACGCCCATAACCCCAAGGGAGTGCTGTCAGCTTACAAGGACAACGCCTCGGTCATCGAAGGCAGCCGCGGCGCGCGCTTCTTCCCGCGACCGGCGGATGCGGAGTACGCCTACCACCAGGAGGACATCCACATCCTCATGAAGGTGGAGACCCACAACCACCCGACCGCCATCGCACCCTTCGCCGGCGCGGCCACCGGCGCCGGTGGCGAGATCCGTGACGAGGGCGCCACCGGCATCGGCGCCAAGCCCAAGGCCGGCCTCACCGGTTTCTCGGTCTCGAACCTGCGCATCCCCGGTTTCACCCAACCTTGGGAGCAGGACTTCGGCAAGCCCAATCGCATCGTCTCGGCTCTCGACATCATGCTCGAGGGACCCATCGGTGCCGCGGCCTTCAACAATGAGTTCGGCCGTCCCGCCCTGGGCGGCTACTTCCGCAGCTACGAGCAGGAAGTAGGGGGCACCCTGCGCGGCTACCACAAGCCCATCATGATCGCTGGCGGCATGGGCAACATCCGCGCCAACCATGTGGAGAAGCATGAGATCCCGGTGGGCGCCAAGATCATCGTGCTGGGCGGTCCGGCCATGCTCATCGGCCTCGGCGGCGGCGCCGCCTCCAGCGTAGCCAGCGGCACCTCGGCCGAGGACCTGGACTTCGCCTCCGTGCAGCGTGACAACGCCGAGATCCAGCGCCGCGCCCAGGAGGTCATCGACCGTTGCTGGGCCCAGGGGCAGAACAATCCCATCCTCTCCATCCACGACGTGGGTGCCGGCGGCCTCTCCAATGCCGTGCCCGAGATCATCGACGCCAGCCACCGCGGCGGGCGCTTCGACCTGCGCCGCATCCCCAGCGACGAGCCCGGCATGTCGCCCATGGCGGTGTGGTGCAACGAGGCCCAGGAACGTTACGTGATCGCGGTGGGCGCGGAACGCCTCGCGGATTTCGAGAAGCTCTGCCGCCGCGAGCGTTGCCCCTTCGCCATGATCGGCGAAGCCACCGCCGACGGGCGCTTACTGGTGTCCGATCCCTTGCTGGGCAAGGCGCCGGTGGACATGCCTATGGAAGTGCTGCTGGGCAAGGCGCCCAAGATGCTGCGCGACGTGAAACGCGTGGGCTCGCAACGTGCGGCTTTCGATACCTCCAAGCTGGAGTTGCGGGAGGCGGTGTTCCGCTTGCTGCGCCTGCCCGCCATCGCGGACAAGGGCTTCCTCATCACCATCGGCGACCGCACCGTGGGTGGCCAGGTGCACCGTGACCCCATGGTGGGGCCGTGGCAGGTGCCGGTGAGCGATCTCGCGGTCACCGCCGCGAGCTACGAAGGTTACTGTGGCGAGGCCATGGCCATGGGCGAACGCGCGCCTATCGCCATCCTGGACGCGCCGGCTTCCGGCCGCATGGCGGTGGCGGAAGCCATCACCAACATCGCCGCCGCCGACATCGGCGAGCTCGCCAAGGCGCGCCTCTCCGCCAACTGGATGGCCGCCTGCGGCAATCCCGGCGAGGACGCGGCGCTCTATGACACCGTGAAGGCCGTGAGTGATCTCTGCGTGGCACTGGACCTCGCCATCCCCGTGGGCAAGGACTCCCTGTCCATGAAGACCACTTGGCAGAAGGACGGCGCGACCCGCACCATGCTGGCGCCGCTCTCGCTGGTGGTCACCGCTTTCGCGCCGGTGCGCGACATCCGCCGCACCCTCACGCCGCAATTACACTGCGACCTCATGGACACCCAGCTCCTGCTGGTGGATTTGGGGAAGGGCAAGAACCGCCTGGGCGGCTCCTGTCTGGCCCAGGTCTTCGGCCAGAGCGGCGATGCGGTCCCGGACCTGGACGATCCCAACGCCCTGGCAGGCTTCTTCGCCGCGGTGCAGGAACTCAACGCCGCCGGGATGCTATTGGCTTACCACGACCGCTCCGATGGCGGCCTGTTCGTGACCCTGGCGGAGATGGCCTTCGCCGGCCACTGCGGCCTCGACCTCCATCTCGATGCCCTCAGCGGCGATACCGCCGCGGCGCTGTTCGCCGAAGAAGCCGGCGCGGTATTGCAGGTACATGGCCGCGATGCGCAGAAGGTGCACGCGCTGTTCGAGCGCCACGGCCTCGGCGCCCACGTGCATGCCATGGGCGCGCCCCGCAAGGACGGCCGCATCATCATCAGCCGCGACCGCAAGGTGCTGCTGGACGAGCAGTGCACCGAGCTGCACGGCGCCTGGAGCGAGCTCTCCTTCCACATGCAGCGCCTCAGGGACAACCCGGCGGGCGCGCGGCAGGAGTGGGAATCCAAGCAGGACGCCGGCGATCCGGGCCTGCATGCCAAGCTCAGCTTCGATCTCGCCGAGAACCCGGCGGCGCCCTACATCGGCAAGGGCGCGCGTCCGCGCGTGGCGGTGTTGCGCGAGCAGGGTGTGAACGGACAGGTGGAGATGGCAGCGGTACTGGATCGCGCCGGCTTCGCCGCCCAAGACGTGCACATGACCGACGTGCTGGAAGGGCGCGTCGAGCTCGCCGACTTCAAGGGCCTGGTGGCCTGCGGCGGCTTCTCTTACGGCGACGTGCTGGGCGCGGGCCAGGGCTGGGCCAAGTCCATCCTGTTCAATCCGCGCGCCCGCGATGAGTTCAGCCAGTTCTTCAACCGCGCCGACAGCTTCGCGCTGGGCGTGTGCAACGGCTGCCAGGCGATGGCGGCCCTCGCGGACCTCATCCCCGGCACCGCCGGTTGGCCGAAGTTCGTGCGCAACGCCTCGGAGCAATACGAAGGCCGTCTGACGCTGGTGGAGATACTGCCTTCGCCGTCGCTGTTCTTCACGGGCATGGAAGGCTCGGTGATCCCCATCGTCACGGCTCACGGCGAAGGCCGGGCCTTGTTCGGCCATGCGGACGGGGCCCAGCAGCTGCTGGCCGGCGGCCGCGTGGCGGCGCGCTTCGTGGACAACCGCGAGCGCATGACGGAAGCTTATCCCGCCAACCCCAACGGTTCGCCGCTCGGCATCACCGCCATCACCAACACCGATGGCCGCATCACCTTGACCATGCCGCACCCGGAACGGGTGTACCGCAGCGTGCAGATGTCCTGGCATCCCGCGGAGTGGGGCGAGGATTCGCCCTGGATGCGCATGTTCCGCAACGCCCGCGCCTGGGTCGCCTAAAAGCTGCTGCGCTCGGCAGGGCGGTGTTGCGCATCGGACTCGCAGTCGGTCATGCACAGAAGAGTGCACTCCCTCCTGCTCGCCTCGCGCGCCTAGCCCTGCCTTCGCTCGCGACGCTTTTAGGAACAGTGCTGCATAGATAGTCGCTCAAAAAGAAACGGCCCCGAAGGGCCGTCAAGTCTCGGGAACAACTCAGATTAGTTGCAGACGCGCGAACCCGTGATGGGTTCGCAGTAGTCATGCGAGCCCTTATTGGTGGGCGCCGCGTCGTTGCTGCCGTTCATGCTGATGAACTTGATCTGGGCCGTGGCATGGCGGTTGGCGGTGAGCGCCGGGTTGCCGTCACCGGACCGCAGCAAGGTGCTCAGGGGTTTGCCGCCGATCTGCACGGGACCCTTGGGAGCAGCCGCGGCAGGCACGGCGGCCTGCACTTCAGGCAGCGCCGGCGCGGACACGGGCTCGAGGGAGGGGCGATCGATGTCCGCCGCGCCGACCTCAGGCGGATGCGCGCTCCGCGGCGCGTCAGCCTGGATCTGCGTGGGCAGGATGTGCCCGCGCACGAAGGCCTGTAGCGCGGGGATGCCTGCCGCCGGAGCCATGTGCTGCAGCGAAGACAGCGGCACCGGCATGTGGCGGGCCGAGGCCATTGCCAGCAGGCTGCCCAGGCACAGGGCCGTGGCCAGCATCATGCTGGTGAGGCGCGGAGCGGTCGCGGCATGATGCGGAGTGATGAGGCGTTCCACCCGCATGGCCAGGTCACCGCCGGTGACACCCATGGCCGGGCTCACCTCGCGACCCCGTAGTGCTGCCAAGTCAGTGAGGGCGTGGGCATAGTGCAGGGCATCGCCGCAGGCATGGACCGCTGAATCGTCGCAGCACAGCTCGCGTTCGCGGCGTGCGTCGCGGGAGATCCAGCGCACCACCGGGTGGTAGAAGAGCAGGGTCTCGACGCCTACCTGGATCAGGTTCACCAGATAGTCGTACCGGCGGATGTGGGAGAGCTCATGGGCCAGCACCATCTCCAGCTGCAGGGGCGTGAGGCCGGTGAGAGCCGCCGGGGGCAACAGGATCACGGGTTTCAGCCAGCCTATGACGCAAGGTACCGCTACCCGGGCGGTGATCAACAGGCGGATGCGCGCACGCACTCCCACTTGCAGCGCGAGACGAGTCACCGTCTCCTGCCACTCGGCGGGAGCGGCATGCGAGGCTTGACGGGTGAGAGTGCGGGCCCTTCGCCAGCCGGCGAAGGCCTTGAAACCGAAGAGCGCCACGCCGATGCTCCAGGCCGGTACCGTCCAGGGCACCAGCGGATGCAGCAGGCTGCGCAGCGAATCCAGCAAGGTGGGTTCGGCGGGCGGGATGAACAGGTGGGCGCCGGCGGCGAAGCCGGTGACCTCGTGCACCGCTTGCGGTGTGCCCAGGAGGTACAGCAAGGTGACCACCGGCAGCACGGCCAATAGTGCCAGTGTGCCGAGGCTCAGCAGGTAGCGAGCCTGGGGAGAGGCGTCCGTCATGTAATTGCGCAGGCACGCATAGATCGTGCCCACCAGCAGGCCCTGCCACAGGAAATGCACCAGGGTCCATCCCAGGTGATAGGCGAAGGGACTGCCGAGCAATGTGTCCACGGCGCTCATTTATGCTGCTCCTCAAGCTCGGTGAGCCGGGCCCGGATCATCGCCAACTCCTCGGCACTGGCAGGCTTGCCCGAGCCGAGCGCCTGCATCACCAGCTCTGCGGCGGAATCCTCGAATACCCGGTGCAGCAGCTTGCCCAAGAAGCGCTTCTGCGCCTTGCGCTGGGTGAGGGCCGCGGCGTAGACGTGGGCGCGTTCGGAGGCATCCCGCTTCACCAGGCCCTTCTGATGCATGATCTGCAAGGTGGTGAGCACGGTGGTGTAGGCCACCGGGTTGTCCAAGCCCAGCACCTCGTGGACCTGTCGCACGGTGCTGTCACCCTGCTGCCATAACACGCGCAACACCTCGAGTTCGGCTTCCGTCGGCTCCGGGGGCTGGGTCTGGATAGGGCGGCGGGGTGACATGTCGGATATCCCTCGTGTGACAGACGGCTGCCGGATGGGCGGCCCCTATGGATCGAGTATAGACCAGCTACTAGAAATCTAGTACACCCCCTTGTAAAAGCCCCGCGGATGGCTAAAATACTATTCACTTAGTAGATTCCGCAGGGCCTAAGCCTGCATAAAGCCTGGAGAACCTGCCCATGATGAAGACCACTCTCGCCTGCGGCCTGGCCCTCGCCTTGGGCCTCGCAGCCTGCGCCTCCAACCCGGATCAGCCTGCGACCGCCACCAGCACTGCTCCGGCGGGCAGCACCGCCACCGTCGCCCAGGCTGCGCCGGCCAAGCCCAAGCTGGTATGCGAGTCCGACAAGCCGCTGGGTTCGAACCTGCCGCAGCGCATCTGCATGACCCCGGAAGAGGCCGCGGCTCGCCAGAAGGCTGCGCAGGACCGGATCCGCAATATGCAGAACCAGTCCGCGACGGGTCCTGGGATGGGTAGCAGCAGCGGCGGCTGATCGTCCTGGTCCGATGATGCTTCCGAGAGGGCCGGTTACAATACCGGCCTTCTCTTTTTCGCCCCAGGATGCTCGAGTGGCCACCCGTTTCCGCGACGTCGAACTCCACGCTCCCACCGGATCGAAGCTGAGCTGCAAGGGTTGGCAGCAGGAAGCCGCCCTGCGCATGCTGCACAACAACCTGGACCCGGTGGTGGCGGAGAACCCCAAGGAATTGGTGGTATACGGCGGCATCGGACGTGCCGCCCGCGACTGGGAGAGCTTCGACGCAATCGTGGCGACCCTGAAGCGCCTGGAGGACGACGAGACCCTGCTGATCCAGTCCGGCCGCCCGGTCGGCGTCTTCAAGACCCACGCCGCAGCGCCGCGGGTGCTGCTCGCCAACTCCAACCTGGTGGGCAAGTGGGCAGACTGGGATAACTTCTTCGAGCTCGATAAGAAGGGCCTGATGATGTACGGCCAGATGACGGCCGGCTCCTGGATCTATATCGGGTCCCAAGGCATCGTGCAGGGTACCTACGAGACCTTCGTAGAAGCCGTGCGCCAGCATTACGCGGGCGACCCGAAGGGCAGGTGGTTGCTCACAGGCGGCCTCGGCGGCATGGGCGGCGCGCAACCGCTCGCGGCCGTGTTCGCCGGCCTCAACTGCCTGGCGGTGGAAGTGGACGAGTCGCGCATCGACAAGCGCCTCGCCGCCGGCTATCTCGACCAAAAGGCCGCCAATCTCAAGGACGCCGTCGCCTACCTGAAGAAGGCCACGGAGCAAGGCGAGGCCAAGTCGGTCGGCTTGCTGGGCAACGCCGCAGAGGTGTTCGAGGAGATATTGAAGGGTGATTACCTGCCGCATCTGGTCACCGACCAGACTTCCGCCCATGATCCCCTGAACGGCTACATCCCCGTGGGCTACACCCTCGCCAAGGCGGCGGAACTGCGCAAGGCCGACCCAAAGAAGTACGTTGAGCTGGCCAAACAGTCCATGGCAAAGCAGGTACGGGCCATGCTGGGCCTGCAGAAGAAGGGCATCCCCACCTTCGACTACGGCAACAACATCCGCGCCATGGCCCAAGATGCGGGCGTCAGCAACGCCTTCGACTTCAAGGGTTTCGTGCCCCTCTATATAAGACCGCTATTCTGCGAGGGCATGGGCCCGTTCCGCTGGGCGGCCCTCTCCGGCGACCCGGAGGACATCTATAAGACCGACGCCAAGGCCCGCGAACTGTTCCCGGACAAGCCGCATCTGCACCGCTGGCTGGACATGGCCCGGGCTCGCATCAAGTTCCAGGGCCTGCCGGCGCGCATCTGCTGGCTGGGTTACAAGGAACGCCATCTGTTGGGCCTGGCCTTCAACGAGATGGTGAAGAAGGGCGAGCTCAAGGCGCCGATCGTCATCGGCCGTGATCACCTGGATTCCGGTTCCGTGGCCTCGCCCAACCGCGAGACCGAGGGTATGCGCGACGGCACCGACGCCGTTGCCGACTGGCCGATCCTGAACGCGCTGCTCAATACCGCGAGCGGCGCCTCCTGGGTGAGTTTCCATCATGGCGGCGGCGTGGGTATGGGTTATTCGCTGCACGCGGGTGTAGTGATCGTCGCGGACGGCAGCGAACGTGCCGCCCAGGCCCTGGCGCGCGTGCTGGTGAACGATCCCGGCACCGGCGTCATGCGCCACGCGGATGCAGGTTACGAGAGGGCTATCGAAGTGGCTCGCGAGCGCGGCCTCGACCTGCCCATGTCCAAGGGCTGAAGCCGGGCGCCGTCCATGCGCATCGACCTCAATGCGGACGTGGGCGAGGAGTGCGGCGACGACACGGCGCTGATCCCGCTGCTCACCAGCGCCAACGTCTGCTGCGGTGTGCACGCCGGCGGCCCCGAGACCATGCGCCGCACCGTGGCGCTTTGCCTGAAACATGCCGTCACCATCGGCGCCCATTTCTCCTATCCCGACCGGGAGCACTTCGGCCGGCGCGAGCTGGATATCCCCGCTTCGGAACTGAGGCATAGCGTGCTGGAGCAACTGCGCGCCTTGGATTGCATCGCGCGCAGCGCCGGCACCGAAGTGCACTACCTGAAGGCACATGGGGCGCTCTATAACCGCATGGCCCGGGATCCCGCCGTCGCCGACGCCGTGATCTCCGCCATGGACGCCTTCGGACCCAAGCTGCCCTTGCTCACCCTCCCGGGGAGCGTCGCCATGCAGCGCGCCGAGGCGGCGGGCATCGTCGCGGTCGGTGAAGCCTTCGCCGACCGTGGCTACCAGGATGACGGCCAGTTGCAGCCGCGTGACATGCCCGGCGCCTTGCTCACCGACGCCGGGGAGGTCACGTCCCGCGCGCTGGCCTGGGTGCGTGGCGGCTTGATGCAGAGCGTCAGCGGCAGGGCTTTCGGCCTGGAGGCGCGCTCTCTCTGCGTGCACGGCGACACGCCGGGAGCGGTGGAGATGGCGGCGGCGCTGCGCGCCGTGCTGGCGGATGCGGGCGTGGAACTCAAGGCCTTCGCATGAAGACCCGCTTCATGGGTGAAGGTGGCCTGCTGGTGGAGACCGCCGATGCCGCCGGGGCCCATGCCCTGCGCCGAGCCCTGCTGCAGCGCCGGATCCCGGGCTTGCGCGAACTGATACCTGGATATGCCTCGCTGCTGATCGTGGCGGATCCCCTGTCCACGGACATGGATGCGCTGGCTGCGAGCCTGAGCGTGCCGGTGGATGCCGGGACCCGGGTACCGCGGGAACATGAGTTCAAAGTACAGTACGGCGGCGAGGACTTGGCGGTGCTGGCCAAGCGTCTGGGCATGGATACGGCGGAACTGGTGAGGCGGCACGCGGCGCCGACCTACACCGTCGCTTTCCTGGGTTTTGCGCCCGGCTTCCCTTACCTCACGGGCCTCGATCCAGCCCTCAAGTCGCCGCGATTGGCCCGGCCGCGTGCCTTGGTCCCGGCCGGCAGCGTGGCGATGGCCGACGAGTTCACCGGGATCTATCCCCAGGCCACGCCCGGCGGTTGGAACGTGCTCGGCCGCTGCGAGACGAACCTGTTCGATGTCTCCCGTGCGGAACCCGCACTGCTCGCGCCGGGCGACTTGGTGCGCTTCACGGCTTCCCCATGATGGAGGTGCTCGCTCCCGGTCGCCTCACCACCATCCAGGATATGGGACGGGATGGCTATGGTTATCTGGGCGTGCCCTGTGCGGGCGCGGCGGATCGTCTGAACCTGCGCATCGCTAACCGCCTGGTAGGCAACCCTGAGGGCGCCGCGGCCCTGGAGATGACGGCGGAAGGTGCGAGCCTGCGCTTCGACGCCGACGCACGCGTGGCGCTCACCGGCGGCGCCCTGGAGTTGCAGTTGGACGGTGCGCCGGCGCCCATGTACCAGACCTTGTCCGTGAAGGCGGGCATGGAACTGCGTTGCGGCCGCATCACCCAAGGTTGGCGCAGTTATCTCGCGGTGGCCGGTGGTATCCAGGCAGATCCGGTGTTGGGCAGCCGCTCCACGGACACGCTGGCGAAGTTGGGTCCTGCGCCGCTCGAGGCGGGCATGCGCGTGGAACTCGGAGCGGTACCTGTTCCAGGTGCCGGCGCTTACCTGCGCTCGGCTCCGCAGTATGCGACGCGGGTCCGGCTGCGCATCCTCGCGGGGCTACACCAGGAATGGTTCGCACCAGAGGCACTGCTGGCCTTGCGCAACAGCGTATTCCGCGTCTCCTCCCAGAGCGATCGCATCGGCCTGCGCCTCGAAGGCTCGGCCCTGCAACGCATCAAGCAAGGGGAGTTGCCGTCCATGGGTATGGTGGAAGGTGCGGTGCAGGTGCCGGGCTCGGGCCAGCCCATCGTGCTGATGGCCAACCACGGCGCCACCGGCGGCTATCCGGTGATAGGCAAGGTGATAGCCGCGGATCTGCACCTCGCGGCGCAGTTGCCGCCGGGGGCGGAGGTGGGTTTCATGGATGTGAGTCGTGCTGAGGCGATGGAAGCGTTGCGCCGACAGGAATTGCGGTTGTCCCAGGATCTGATCTCCGCCGATGCCTCGTTGCTGGCGGCGCGCGCCCTGATGCAGTTGGCCGGAAATCATGCAAGCCTGCAACAGGCTGCCGTCTCGGATGGAAAACGCCGCATCCGTATACGTAAGTAAAGTAGCCCCGTCTATATAATATCGGTGTGAACCGATTCACCTTTTTCCCAGCCGTCTGTCTCTTGTGCCTGGTGCTTTCCGGCTGCGCTTGGCCTGAGCCCCCGGGCATGGGTCCGCCGGCGGCAGCGGCGGAACAGCTAGACCGAGGCCAGCGGGCCGCGTCGCTGGCGCAGCAGCAGAAGGGCGTGCCGTATCAGTACGGCGGTCGCACTCCCCAGGGTTTCGATTGCAGCGGCCTCGTGTACTACGTGTACGGCAAGCTGGGTGTGAACCTGCCGCGCACCGCCGGTGCCCAGTACGACCACACCCAGCGCATCGCACTGGCGGACCTGAAGCCCGGGGACCTGGTGTTCTTCCTCAATGCCAACCACGTGGGCATCTACGTGGGTGACGGTTGGTTCATCCACGCTCCTGAGACCGGCAAGCCGGTGGGCGGCGCTTGGCTCAACACCGGCTATTGGCACGACAACTACTACGGTGCCGGCCGCCCGTGAGAGCGTTACCCACGCATCCCTTCCGACAACTCCATCCCACCGCCCGCCGCCTGTTGGCAGCACGCGTCATGCGCAGCGTGGCCCAGGGAGCGCTGGTGGTGGACCTGTCCCTCTATCTCCACGCGCTCGGTTGGAGCGGCCTCGGCATCGGGCTCAGTTTCACCGCCGCCGGTCTCGGCGCAGCCTTGCTGAGCCTCGTCATCGGCCGCCTCAGTGATCGCTCGCGCCGCAAACCCTTCCTCCTCGGTTATGAGGCGCTCACGGTCCTATGCGGGATCGCGCCGCTCCTGACCACATCCATCCCCGTCCTGGTGGCGGCTATCGTGGTGGGTGGTTTCGGCCGGGGCCTGAATGGCGCGGCCGGACCCTTCGGTCCCGCCGAGCACGCCTGGTTGGCGGAAGCGGTTCCGCCGGAAGACCGCAGCTGGGTCTACAGCCTGAACAACGCCATGGGATTCTTCGGCATGGGCATGGGGGCGCTCGTCGCCATGCTGCCGGGACTCATGCATCACCTGCCGGCCCAAGAGGCGTACGGTCTGGTGTTTCTGCTGGTGATCGCCGGTGCTTTCGCCAACATCGTCTTGCTGGCGGCCACACCCGAGCGGGCCAAGCTCGAACCGCAAGCGGTGGGGCACCGGCTGCTGCGGGTACAGCGCTGGGAGAACCACTTCCTGTGGCGGCTGGTACGGCTCAACGCCCTCAACGGCTTCTCCATGGGCCTCACCGGACCCCTGGTGTCTTACTGGTTCGCCCTGAAGTTCCACGCCGGCCCCGAGCAGATCGCGCCGGTGATGGCGGCCACCTTCGCCCTGGCGGCGGTGATGTCCCTGTATGCCGGCCGCATGGCGGTGCGCCATGGCCTGTCGCGGGCCGTGGTCTGGAGCCGCGGCATCGGCGTGGTGATGCTGCTGGTGCTGCCCTTCATGCCGTGGTTCTGGCTCGCCGCCATCATCTATATGCTGCGGCTCGCTTCCGGGGGTGCCTCGGTGGGCGCACGCCAGGCGCAGATCGTGTCATTGGTGCGGGACGAGCGGCGCGGACTCGCCGCCAGCATCAACGCGGCGTCATTCCAGATACCGCAGTCGGCGGGACCGGGCGTGGCGGGGCCGTTGATCGCGGCCGGATTCTTCGTCACGCCGTTCTGCATCGCGGCTGCGCTGCAGGCAGCCTACGTGCTGGGCTATGACCGGCTATTCGGCCGTTACGACCGGCGCGCGGACAAGGCCGTCAATGCAGCGCCGTGAGCGTGGTCGCACCGGCTTCCGCCACAACTGAACCCACCGGCGAGAAGGTGATGGCGTCCGGCTTGCTCGGGTCGTCGTGGCCGGCGTCGCAGGTGAAGGCGAGGGTGTAGGCACCGGCCTTGAGGTAGGCGGCGGTGAAGCGGAAGGCGCCGAAGTCCGTGTCCATCTGTACCGGCGCCTCGGTCACCGGCTGGGTGGCGGCCGGCGCTGTCGCGTCCAGGTCGTGGGGCGCGGCGTTGTCGCCCGCGAACACGTAGACCACCGGCACGCAGCCCGCGGCCGAAGCCAGGGTGCCGGGCACCGAACCCACGATGTTGCCGGCGGCGCGCTCGTCCAGCATCCGCGCCGCCGGCGCCAGCCGGAAGTCGCCGCCGCCGGCCGGCAGCACCGAGCGCCGCAGATCGAGGTCGATGAGGAAGGAACTGCCCTCATCGGCCTGCACGTCGAAACCGCCTGGCACCGTCATCGAGCTGCCGTTCAGCACCAGCGCATGCTTGCCGGTGGCGTCGACCACGAAGGAGTCGTGGGCCCCCGGCGTGGCGCTCACGTCCAGCGTGAGCGACTTGTAGTGTCCGGCGGGAAGCTGCAGGTTCTGCAACAGCGAGGCAGTGGCGCCGCTGTGGAGCGACGCCATGTCGAGCTGCAGGGCTTGCGGATAGGAGTAGTGGATCGCAGGGCCGGCATCCGGCGTGGCGGTGAGGCCGGTGAACTCCACCACCACTTTGCTGGCGCCGTCGGCAGGCGAATCCGTGATGTCGAAGTTCACATGGCCGCCGTCGCTGCCGCCGCAGCCGCTCAGGGCGAGGAGACCGAAAGCCAGGAACAGGGCGAGGTGTCGCATGGCGCGCTCCTTGGCGGTTATCACCGCCAGGTCATTGGAAGCTGACGAAGGTGGTTTGCTGCGCGTCTACCATGACGTGCAGTACGCGAGAGAAGCTGAGAGTGTTGGCCTGGTTGGCCACATCCAGCTGGGCATTGCAGGAGAAAGCGATGGTGTACTCCCCGGCGGGCAGGAAGCCGGCGGTGAAATTGTACAAGCCGCTGGTGGAGTTCAGGCCTACCAGCGCGGTGCTGATGGGGTTCACGTGCTGCGGGTCCGAGATGTCGACGTCGGTCGGCGTCACGTCACCGGAGTAGACATACACCGCCGGTTCCAGGCAGGTGACCAGCGGGGTCGCCACGTTGCCGGTGATGGACCCGGTCAGCTGGTCCTCCACCACGCGCATGGTGGGGAAGAGCTGGTACTTGGTGGGGTTGTTGGGGTCCTGGACGATGGACTTGCGCAGGTCGAAGTCCACGGTCAGGAACAGGTCGCCGCCGGAATTGAAGGTGAACTTCACCGGGAGGTTCACCTTGGGCGAGACGCCCGGCGGCACGTACAGGATGTGCACGCCATCAGGCAAGGTGATGTTGGACTGGCCGGAGGCCTCGTCCGCCAGGATGGTGAGGGTCAGGGTGTCATAGTCGCCGGGCTGGGCCTGGATGGTGTCCGCCATGATCTCGGTCAGGCCGCCTTGCAGCTGGAACAGGTCCACGCTCGCCGCTGGACTGATGTTCAGCACCGTCGGCACCACGTGGGGGCCGCTGAGCTTGATCTGGGCGAAGCTGACGTTCACCGATGAAGCCAGGTCGATGGGGGCATCGGTGATGGAGAGGGTGATGCCGTGCCGTGTGCCGCCGCCGCAGCTCGCGAGCAATAGGGCGGCCAGCGCCAGGGTGGCGGTCTTCATCATCCGGTTCAGCATGAGGTCTCCAAGGATCCTGAAGGCAGGGGCGGTATGTCTAGTGACGGCCGCTGGGGTGCGCAGTTTACCTTGCAGCCGGGCGCCCCGGCCATGCGGAAAAGAAAAGGGGCCTCTCGTCAAAGGGGGAAAACGAGAGACCCCTGGACGTCCTCGCATTGCGCGGGAGCGTCATAAACCATCTAGACCCAGTATAGATGAAAATCGGATATATATACTTTTAACGACATATTTTGCGTGCACAGGATTCCCACGATTCGCTGGGGATTTTTTGTCCTACAACGAGAGGTTCGACAGAGCCGGGACGGAGTCCTTGAGCAGGCTGCCGTCACCGATGGCGGCGGCCAGCGCGGTGATGCCGGTGTCGAGGCGGCGGTCGCCTTGGGCTGCGGGCGCGAGCCGCCGGATGGCCGCCTGCACCGGTTCAAGTTCCTTGGTGGTCTTGGCAGGGCGCTGCAGCTCGATGGCTTCCGCGGAGGCTAGCGCTTCCACCGCCAGGATGTGGTCCACGTTCTTGAGTATCCGGCCGAGCTTCACGCCTGCCCAGGGCGCCATGCTCACATGGTCTTCCTGGCCGGCGGAGGTGGGGATGGTATCGGCGGAGGCAGGGTGCGCCAGGGTCTTGTTCTCGGAGGCCAGCGCGGCCGCGGTCACGTGGGCGATCATGAAGCCGGATTCCAGGCCCGGGTCCCGGGCCAGGAACATGGGCAGGCGCGGGTTCACCTTCTTGAGCAGCAGGTCGATACGTCGCTCGGCGATGTTGCCGAGCTCGGTGGCGGCTATCGCCATGAAGTCGGAGACTAGGCCCAAGGGCTCGGCGTGGAAGTTGCCGCCGGATAGCACGTCCTTGCCGAAGATGAGCGGGTTGTCCGAGACGCTGTTGAGTTCCCGTTCCAGCACGCCCTGCACGTGTTTCAGGGTATCCCACACCGCGCCGTATACCTGGGGCATGCAGCGCAGTGCATAAGGGTCCTGCACCCGGTCGCAGCCCTGGTGGCTCTCCCAGATATCACTGCCCGTGAGCAGGGAGCGGAAGCTCTCCGCCACCCGCATCTGGCCGTGCATGTTGCGCACCTTGTGGATGCGCGCATCGAAGGGGCTGTAGCTGCCGGCCAGGGCCTCCAGGGTCAAGGCCCCGAAGACGATGGAACCGGCTAATGCGCGCTCAGTACCGAGGAAGCCACGCAGCGCCAGGGCGGCACTGAGTTGTGTGCCGTTGAGCAGCGCCAGGCCTTCCTTCGCTTCCAGCGTCACCGGCTTCACGCCGGCCGCCTTCAGCACCGCTTCGCCTTTGAGGAGTTTGCCCTGGTGATGAGCTTCGCCTTCGCCGATGAGGGCGAGGGTCATATGCGCCAAGGGAGCCAGGTCGCCGGAGGCGCCCACGGAACCCTGGGACGGAATCACAGGCAGCACGTCATGGTTGAGCAGCGCCAGCAAGGTCTCCACCACTTCCGGGCGGATGCCGGAGTTACCGATGGCGAGGCTGTTGGCCTTGAGCAGCAGCACGCGGCGCACGATGCCGGCGGAGAGCGGTTCACCCACGCCGCAGGCGTGGCTGCGCACCAGGTTGTACTGCAACTGGGTCAGGCGGTCGCGGGAGATGCGCTGGCGCGCCAGGGCGCCGAAGCCGGTGTTGATGCCGTAGCACACCTGGTCGGTGTCGATGACCTCGCGCACCGTGTCCACGCTCGCCTGCATGGCGCGGCGCGCCTCGTCACCGAGCTTCACTTGAGGGCAGGCGCGATCCAGGTCGCGCATTTCGGCTAGCTTCAGGTCGTGGCCCGTGAGCGTGAGGCTGGTCATGTGCGCTTTCCCTTGAAGAAGCGGTGCTTGGGGCGAAGTCCGCCCAGCTGGTAGCTCAGGAAGCCGGGGTCGGGCAGGTCCCAGAGGCAGAAGTCCGCGTCCATCCCCGGCGCGAGGGCGCCGATTCTACCCTCAAGCCCGAGGGCCCGCGCGGCGTTGCCGGTGACGCCAGCCAGGAGCTCGTCGGCGTTGAGACCGAACAGGATGCCCGCCATGTGCAGGGCCGTGAGCAGGCTCGCCACCGGCGAAGTGCCCGGGTTGAGATCCGTCGCTACAGCCATCGGCACCCGGTGCTTGCGCAGCAGTTCGATGGGCGGCTTGCGTGCCTCCTTCAGGAAATAGAAAGCCGCGGGCAGCAGTACCGCCACGGTGCCGGCCTTGCCCATGGCCTGGGCATCGGCCTCATCCATATATTCCAGGTGGTCGCAGGAGCGGGCGCCCAGCTCCGCGGCGCGGCGCGTGGCGCCCAGGTTGGAGAGCTGGTCGGTGTGGGCCCGCAGACTGAGGCCCAGCTTGGCTGCGCGTTCCGCCAGCCGCTCCAGGTCCCGCACGTCGAAGGCGATGTGCTCTACGAAGATGTCCACGCTATCGGCCAGCTTCTCGTCCGCCACTGCCGGCAGCATCTTCTCCAGCACATCCTTCATATAAATGGCGCGGTCGCTGCCGGGTGGCACCGCGTGGGCGCCGATGAAGGTGGCGCGCACCTCGAGGGGGATGTGAAGGGGCAGGGCGCGGATGGCCCGCAGCATCTTGAGCTCGGTCTCAAGGTCCAGGCCGTAGCCGCTCTTGATCTCCACCGTGGTCACGCCCTCTGCGGTCAGGGCCTCCAGGCGCGGCAGGGTCTGCTCGATGAGCTGGGCCTCGCTCGCGGCCCGTACCGCCTTCACGGTGCTGATGATGCCGCCGCCCGCTTTGGCGATGTCCGCGTAGCTCGCACCCTGCATCTTGAGCAGGTGCTCCGCCATGCGGTCGCCGGCATACAGGGCATGGGTATGGCAGTCGATGAATCCCGGCAGCAGCAGCTTGCCGCCGGCGTCCACTGTCTCCCGCGCAGGCGTGATATCGGGGCAGTCCAGGCTGGCTATTTGCCCGCCACTCACCGCCAGGCTGTGGGCGAACGGCCGGCCGGTACCGGTGAATACCCGAACGTTTTTAATCAGGAGGTCGTGCATGCTACGCGGCTCAGGGGGAATCCATGAGAGCATAAGAGTATGCAGAGCCGGCTGGCTTTTGAATACATCTTGACCCCCGGGGGTATGGTGCGGGACCAGGCACTGGTGCTGGGCGCGGACGGCCGCATCGAACGCATCGAACCCCGCGGCGCAGGTCCCTGCGACGGTTTCCTGGCCATCCCCGGCATGCCCAACGCCCATAGCCACGCGTTCCAGCGGGCCCTGGCGGGTTACGGCGAGGTACCGCAAGGGGAGGATTCCTTCTGGAGCTGGCGCGAGGCCATGTACCGGCTGGCCAACCGCGTGACGCCGGAGGAGATGTTCATCATCGCCCGCGAGGCCTTCTGGGACATGCTCCGCGGCGGCTACACCAGCGTGGCCGAGTTCCACTACCTGCATCACATGCCTGACGGCCGTCCGGGTGCGCAGATGGGCCGCGCGGTGGCGGCGGCGGCGCAGGAGACGGGCATCCGCCTGCGCCTGTTGCCGGTCTTCTACCAGCAGGGCGGCTTCGGCAAGCCGGCGCGGGACGAGCAGCGCCGCTTCATCCACGGCAGCATCGAGGACTTCTGCGCGCTGCTGGAAGAGCTGCACGGCGTGGATCTCGGGTTAGCACCCCATTCCCTGCGCGCGGTGCCGGCGGAGACCCTTCCGGCGCTGATGCAAGCCACCGCCAAGTACACCGGCAAGGATGCACCCATCCATATCCACATCAGCGAGCAACTCCGCGAGGTGGAGGAGTGCCAGGCGCTGTACCGGAAGACGCCCATCGAGCTGTTGGCCGGATATGTGAAGCTGGATACCCGTTGGAACCTCGTGCATGCGACGCATGCCACGGTTACCGAGACCGCCCTCACACGCGAGTCGGGAACCACCGTGGTACTCTGCCCGATAACCGAGGCTTATCTGGGTGACGGTCTGTTCGCCGCCGACGAGTTCGTGTCAGCCGGCGGCCGGATCGCCATCGGTTCAGACAGCAATTGCCGCATCGACGCCATCGAAGAGCTGCGTCTCCTGGAATACGGTCAGCGTCTGAGGAAGCAACGCCGCGCGCGCCTCGCCACCGGCGCAGGCCTGGGTGTGCCGCTGTGGAATGCCGCCTGCAGCGGGGGCGCCGTCGCGCTCGGCCAGCCAAGCGGCGGCCTCGAACCCGGACGCTTCGCCGACCTGGTGGTGGTGCAGCGTGAAGCCGCGGCGCTGCGCGGGCACGACGTGGATACCTTGATGGACGCGCTGATCATCGGCGGCAGCCGCGCGGACATCGGTGACGTATATGTGGGTGGTGAACGGCGCGTGCATGCCGGCGTGTGCCATGGGCAGCAGGAGAGCGCCCATGCCTTCAACGACGCCGTGAAGCGTCTCAACGCGATCTGAGGATGAGATGAAGATAACCTCGTTTCATATCCGCGATGCCAGCACCAAGGAAGTGCCGGTGGTCGTGAGCATCCCCCACACCGGCATCTACGTGCCCGAATCCATCCGCGCGGAGTTCGCCTCAAGCTACATCCGCAGCCTGCCCATGACGGACTGGTACCTGCATCATCTCTACGATTTCCTGCCGGCCATGGGTGTGACCACCATCTACGGCACCTATAGCCGCTTCGTGGCGGACGTGAACCGCCCACCGGACGACAAGCCGCTCTATCCGGGCCGCTATGAGACCAGTTTCGTGGCCGCCAAGACCTTCTGGGGCGAGGACATCTATACCCATCCGCCGAGCCCCGAGGAGATCAGGCAGCGTCGTGAGCTGGTGCACGCGCCCTATCACGCTCGCCTGAACGAGCTCCTGCAGAGCCGCATCACCCGCTTCGGCGGTGTGGTGCTCATCGACGCCCACAGCGTGGCCTCCAAGGCCAACCTGCTGCATGGCCCGCTCACTGACGACGTGTACCTCGGCGACCGTGACGGCAGGACCAACTCCGGCTGGCTCACCAGCAACGTGGAGCACAGCTTCCGCGCCGCCGGCCTCTCGGTGGTGCGCAACAACCCCTACAAGGGCGGCTACATCACCGACCATTACGGCGCCATGCCGCGGGTGGCGGCGCTGCAAGTGGAGATGCGCTGGGGGCTGTACCTGGACGAGACGCAGCCTGAGAAGACGCCGACCCAGGCCAAGTTCACCGCTTTCAAGGCGGTGTTGAGCGACGTGTTCACCGGCCTGCTGTCGGAGATCAGCAAGCGCCGGCAGGTAAGCAAGTGACGGGTAGTAGGTGAGTTCCACGACGTAGGGGGAGATCTACCATGCAAAGCATCATCTTGCTGTTGGCCCGGGTGTGTATGGCCTACATCTTCCTGTTCGCCGGTTACAACAAGGCGCTCAATACCGTCCCGACCCAGCAGTTCATGCAGCACATGGGCCTGCCGGGATTCTTCGCTTACCTGGTGATCCTGCTGGAGCTCGGCGGAGGCATGGCGGTCCTGCTGGGCGTCTACACCCGCGTCGCGGCTTTCCTGCTGGCGGGGTTCTGCCTGTTGACGGCCCTGGTGGTGCACTTCCACCCGGACGACCCGGGCAACATGCTGCATTTCATGAAGAACCTCAGCATGGCCGGCGGGTTCCTGGTGCTGGGCCTGCATGGAGCAGGGCGCATCAGCCTCGGTCACCAGTTCCGCCTGCGCTGGAGCTGATACCCCGTCCAAAAAGAGACGGCGAGCGGCCTGCACCGCTCGCCGTCTTTTTTCGTGCTTCGCTGGGGTCTTAGCGGCCGTAGCCCGGAGAGCTGCCGGGACGCAGGGCGGGGGCCTCACTGCAGCTGCCGTTCAATTGCGGCGAGAGCATGTCGCGGGCCTGCGCACCTTCGGCCTGCTGGGTGCTGCCGTCCTTGAAGCGCACGCTGATCGCCGTGAGCCGCAGGCAATCCACATAGCCGCTGGCTTCTGGGCCGCCGCGCATGGCCCAGGCCGGTTGGGATTCTGCCGCGTAGCTCTGGTCGGGGACGAAGTTACCCTGTGCGGTCACGCCGCCTGACATGACCTGACCGGCGTGATCCGTGACCGGGCGCCCGCCGCTGTACGCGTCCACCTGCAGCGTGACCTGGTCGATCTCGCGACCGGAGGTGTTGATGAAACCCGTGTTCAGCGACACGCCCGTGGCGACGGTGTTATAGCGGCCGGTGTACAGCTGGTAGATCACCAGCGGGTGGCCGGCATCCTTGGCGGCGCCCACTTCACTGGCGAACTTATCCGAGGGTGCCCCGGCGCAGGCGCCGAGCAGCAAAGCCGAGATGGTTACGGCGAGTGCGTTCCTTATCATGCTCATTCTCCTTGCCGTGGGGATGATCCGGACCTGTCGTCTGTCACAACTATAGTCCCCGGCCGGACGGCCGGCGTATCAGTTTGTAACAACCTGCGACATATTCAGGGTTTGGCGAATTTCAGGGTCATCCGATCGCTCTCGCCGATGGCCTGGTACTTGGCCTTGTCCTTGTCGCCCAGGGTGTAGGTGGGCGGCAGGGTCCATACGCCCTTCGGGTAGTCCTTGGTGTCCTTCGGATTGGCGTTCACCTCGGACTGGCCGGCGAGCTTGAATCCCGCTTTCTCCGCCACCTGGATGATGTAGTCGGTGGGCATGTAACCCGAGTTGAAGGTCTCGGCGACGGTCTTGCCGGCGGCCGCGCGGTGGTCGGTGAGACCCAGTACGCCGCCATGCTTCAGCACCTTGAAGGCCGCCTGGAACACCGCCAGCAGCTGGTGGTCGCCTTCCCAGTTATGGGCGTTGCGGAAGGTCAGCACCATGTCCGCGGAGCCTTCCGGTCCCAGATCCATCTTCTGCGGCGGCGCGAAGTCGATGACCTTAACCTTGCCATAGATGTCCGGGTTCGCCTTGAGCTTGGCAAGGTACTTCACCGTGCCGTCTGATTCGACGTAGTCCTTCGGCGGTACGGCGGCGTCGATGAGCTGGCCATGGTCGCGCAGCACCGGCGCCAGGATCTCCGTGTACCAGCCGTTGCCGCCCGGCCAGAGCTGGATCACGGTCATGTCGGGTTTCAAGCCGAAGAACTCCAAGGTCTCCTTCGGATGGCGATACGGGTCGCGGGCCGCGTTGGCGGGAGCGCGCCAGGGACCCTTGAGCGCCTGGGTGATAGCGGTGTCGGCACCGCTGGTATCAGCGGTCACCTGCGGCGCCGCGAGGGCGGAGAAAGCCAGCGCGGAGCAGGCGAGCAGGCTGAGTCTCAGGAGTTTCATGGTGCGTACCTTACTGCTTGGGTTTCACGAACTTGAGGGTCATGCGGTCGCTCTCGCCGATGGCCTTGTACTTTGGGTCGGTGCCATCCGGGAGCAGGTTATGGATGTTGACGCTCTCGTCATCCTTCGGATTCGCGTTGATCTCCGAGGCGCCCGCCAGCTGGAAGCCGTGCTTGAGGCCCATCTGGATCATGTAGTCCTCGGGGATGCGGTGCAGGTCGTTGGAGGACTGTTTGGCGTCGCTGTAGGGACGGGCGCGGTGCTCCTCGATACCCAGCACGCCGCCGGCCTTCAACACCTTGAACGCGGCTTCGAACACCGAGTCCAACTCCGCTTCGCTGTCGTTCAACCAGTCATGGGTGTTGCGGAAGGTCAGCACCATGTCCGCGGAGCCGGGAGCGCCGAGGTCGGTCTTGGCGGGCGGGGAGAACTCCACCAGCTTCACGGCGCCGAACTGGGCCTTGTTGGCTTGCAGCATGTCGGCGAACTTGCCGGTGGTCTTGCCAGTGGCTTCTACGAGATGGCCGTGGTCCTTCAACGCCGGGGCCAGGATCTCCGTGTACCAGCCGCCGCCGGGAGCTAACTCCACCACGGTCATGTCCGGCTGCAGGCCGAAGAATTCCAGGGTCTCCACCGGATGGCGGTACTGGTCCCGGGCCTTGTGGGCGTCGCTACGCCAGCTGCCGGCGGTAGCCTGGTGCAGGGCGGTATCCACGCTGCTATCGGACGCTGCCAGGGCAGTGAGCGAGAAGGCAGCGGATAGGGCCACCGAGGAGAAGGTGAGTAGCTTACGCATGGGATGTTCCCTCCAAAGAGGCCTAGATACTAAACTGGGGACTCGGTTTATGACTTCAGATATGGTAAAAAGTGCGCCGCGCGCCCCTAGGGCGCGCGCCAAATCCGAGTCTGAACGGCCATCCCTGGCCTTATCAGACCCGAAAACCGCGAAATGAATTCGCGGTTTTCGCAAATATTTCGGGCCGCTCGGTATCCTGATAGCACGGCAAATCCCTTTGCCGCCGCCCGGTGAGAGCAGTTCTCCAGTTGAGATTGAATCGGAATAACAATGAGCCACGAGAAGTTCAAATTCGTCCTGCAGCAGAGCCGGATGATCACCCCGCGAGTCCTGCAGATGAGCCTGCGCCGCGCCGACGGCCAGGCCTTCACGTACATTCCCGGCCAGTTCATCACCCTGCACCTGCCCTTCGAGGCCACCGAGCTGCGCCGCAGCTACAGCGTGGCCACCATCCCGGGCAGCGGTGGGGATGTGGAGATCGCCGTGACCCAGGTGGAAGGCGGCCGCGCCACGGGTCTCCTGTTCGCCATGCAGCCGGGCGACGAGGTGAACGCCACCGGCCCCTTCGGCCGCTTCGTGCTGCGGGAGGATCCGCCGTCCCGTTATCTATTGATAGCCACCGGTACCGGTGTCTCGCCCTACCGGGCCATGCTGCCGCAGCTGAAGGCCTTGATCGCTGAGAAGCAGCACACCGCGGTGGTGATGCTGGGTGTGCGCGGACCGGATGAGTGCCTGTTCGGCGGCGATTTCATCGAGTTCGCCAAGGAGAACCCTGGCTTCGAGTTCGTGGCGGGCTATAGCCGTCGCGTCTCGGACCCGGCGCAGCCCCACGAACGCAAAGGCTACGTGCAGGAACACCTGATGGAGCTGAGCCCAGACCCGAAGAAGGACATCGTGTACCTCTGCGGCAACCCGGACATGATCGATACGGCGGTGGAGCGTCTGAAGGCCATCGGCTTCGACAACACCAACCTGCGCCGCGAGAAGTACGTCTCTTCTAATTGAGTCTCAGTGGCGGCGACGCAGCAAGCCTGCCGTCGCCAGCATCATCAAGCCCAGCAGGCCGAGTCCGCCTGAACCCCCCGAACTTGAATTCGTGACGTGGCTTGTACCATTGTCAGCTTCCACCACGTCCACGGTGGTGGAATTGCAGCCTAGGTTGGCGTCACAGGTCGATTCGGTGACCAGGAGGCGTGAGGGATCCACTGCGAGCGGACCGCCGAATGACAACGCGGGGTTGTCGTTGTCGATGCTTCCTTCAACCGCCACCTGATGCATGACCTCGTAGGTATCCACGCCACCCAGACCGCCGATCGGGTTGAGTTGAGCGTCATTGGAAGAGCCCACGGCAAGACGCCCCATGTGATCCGACGCCAGGAAGAAATTTATCCCGTGAGGCGGAGTCAGGCGCAGCACCTTGAGCCATTGCCCCGGGCTCGTGCGCTGGAGCAGCTGTGTGCGGTGAGAGGTGGTGACGTATGCGATGGTGTCGTCGTTCAATACGTCGATGGGGCCGAGACAATCGGTGAACTTGGCGCTCTGCGTCCAATGCCCCGCGGCCTTCTCGAAGATGTACAGCGACGTCGGGTTATTCTGGCTGGACACATCGGTCCTGGCAGCCAAAGTGTCCCCGAAGAGCGAGACCTCCCAACCAAGCTGCGCACTCAGTGCGGGATCCGATGCCGTGACCGTCGTGCGGGAGGAGGGCGTACCGCTTGCGTCCAAGCCATAGATGTAAAGCGCACCGGCTGCGGCTTGGCCGTTCACCGTAGCAGCGGGGACTCCTACCACGGCTGTTGAGCCATCCAGTGTCACTGAGCGGGCGGCGTTCTGTGCATCCATGGCATCCGCAAAACCCGGGAGCGCGAGCATGGGGCCTGTCTGCCAGGCGCCACCGCTGTCGCGGCGGTAGGTGAATAGTTTCACCAGCATGCGGTCGCCCGATACGGCCATGGGGCCGCTGGTATCTATCAGCTGTTTAAGGGTCCAACCGTCAGCGCCATCCGCGGCGAATATCGCCGTGCATCCCGCACCCTTGGCGGTGGCATGAGCATGTTGAAGGTATGGCTCGCCGACGACAGCGTCGTCGCCCGATAGGGCGAGGTAGCCGCCGAACCGGAAGAATGCGCAGGTCGCACTCTTCGGCTGTTTGAGTTGAGCGTGAATGTTGAGCGTGGTACCGGCGAAGGCCGGAGCGGATAGTGCGAGACTCAGCGCGGCCAACAGCCGGACCGGATGAAGATGGATGCGCATGGCGGCCTCCCCACTTCCTTTGTACTACCAATCTAGTACTGGAAGCGGGGACGCGCAAGTCGGGTGGCTAGCCCTGGAGGCGGCGGTACTTGATGCGGTGCGGCTGATCCGCGTCCGCGCCCAGGCGGCGCTTGCGGTCGGCCTCGTAGTCCGCGTAGTTGCCCTCGAACCACACCACCTTGCTGTCACCCTCGAAGGCGAGGATGTGGGTGGCCACGCGGTCCAGGAACCAACGGTCGTGGGAGATGATGACCGCGCAGCCGGGGAAGGCCAGCACGGCCTCTTCCAGCGCGCGCAGGGTCTCCACGTCCAGGTCGTTGGTGGGTTCGTCCAGCATCAGCACGTTGCCGCCGGCCTTCAGTACCTTGGCGAGATGCACGCGGTTGCGTTCGCCGCCGGAGAGCTGGCCCACCATCTTCTGCTGGTCGGTGCCGCGGAAGTTGAAACGGCCCACGTAGGCGCGGGAAGGGGTGGTCCAGGTGCCGACGGTGATGAGGTCCTGGCCGTCGCTGATCTCTTCCCACACGGTCTTGTCGTCGCGCAACGCGTCGCGGCTCTGGTCCACGTAGGCGATCTTCACGGAAGGACCGATGCGCAGTTCCCCGGAGTCCGGCTTGTCCTTGCCGGCGATCATGCGGAACAGGGTGGTCTTGCCGGCGCCGTTGGGGCCGATGATGCCGACGATGCCGCCCTGGGGCAGGTTGAAGTCCATGCCGTCGAACAGCAGCCGGTCGCCGAAGGACTTCTTCAGGCCCGTGGCTTCCACCACCAGGTCGCCCAGGCGCGGGCCGGGCGGGATGTAGAGTTCCTGGGTCTCGTTGCGCTTCTGGAATTCCTGCGAGGAGAGTTCCTCGAACTTGGCGAGGCGCGCCTTGCTCTTGGCCTGGCGGCCCTTCGGGTTGGTGCGCACCCACTCCAGCTCGGCCTTCATGGCCTTGATGTGGGCGGTCTCCTGCTTCTCCTCGATCTCCAGGCGCTTCTCCTTCTGCTCGAGCCAGGAGGAGTAGTTGCCCTGCCAGGGGATGCCGTGCCCGCGGTCCAGTTCCAGGATCCAGCCGGCCACGTTGTCGAGGAAGTAGCGGTCGTGGGTCACCGCCACCACGGTTCCGGGATATTCCTGCAGGAAACGTTCCAGCCAGGACACCGACTCGGCGTCGAGGTGGTTGGTGGGCTCATCCAGCAGCAGCATGTCGGGCTTGGACAGCAACAGGCGGCACAGCGCGACGCGGCGGCGCTCGCCGCCGGAGAGCTTGGTCACATCCGCATCCCAGGGCGGCAGGCGCAACGCTTCCGCCGCCACTTCCAGCACGTGGTCCAGGTTGGTGGCGCCGGCGGCCTGCAGGATGTTCTCCAGGCGCGCCTGCTCGGCGGCCAGCTTCTCGAAGTCCGCATCGGCTTCGCCATAGGCGGCGTACACCTTCTCGAGTCTCTCCTTGGCGTCCACGATCTCCGTGAGACCGCCCTCGACGTTGCCGCGCACGTCCTTGGTCGGGTCGAGTTGCGGTTCCTGGGGCAGGTAGCCGATCTTGGTGCCGGCTAGGGCATGGGCCTCGCCGTTTATCTCGGTGTCCACGCCGGCCATGATGCGCAGCAGGGTGGACTTACCGGAGCCGTTCAGGCCCAGCACGCCGATCTTGGCGCCGGGGAAGAACGACAGGGAGATGTTGCGCAGGATCTCGCGCTTCGGGGGCACCACTTTGGCGACCCGGTGCATCGTATATATGTATTGGGCCATGGCTCTGCTTGGGGCTTTGGGCAGGTTCAGGGACGCAGATTATATATAGGTGGGGCAGTCTCAGGTATGCCCGTTGCGCCTGCGCTTCGCGTTCTTCTCGATGAAGGTCATGATCTCGCCGGCGATGTCCTTCTTGGTGGAGGTCTCGATACCCTCCAGGCCGGGGGAGGAGTTGACCTCCAATATCAGTGGACCCTGGGCCGAGCGGATGATGTCCACGCCCGCTACATTGAGGCCCACCACCTCGGCGGCGCGCACGGCCATGTCCCGCTCCTTGGTGCTGAGCTTCACTTCCACGGCGCTGCCGCCCTTGTGCAGGTTGGCGCGGAACTCGCCGCGGCGGGCCTGGCGCTTCATGGCCGCCACCACCTTATTGCCCACCACGAAACAGCGCAGGTCCGCGCCGTGGGCTTCCTTGACGAAGCGCTGCACCAGGAAGTGCGCGTTCAAGCCGCGGAATGCATCGATGACGCTCTCTGCCGCCTGGCGGGTCTCCGCCAGCACCACGCCCTGGCCCTGGGAGCCCTCGGTGAGCTTGATGATCATGGGCGCGTCGCCCACCAGTTTCATGAGGTCCTCGGTGTCATCCGGCGCGTGGGCGAAGCCTGTCACCGGCATGGAGATGCCGAAGCGTGACAGCAGCTGCAGCGAACGCAGCTTGTCGCGGGCGCGCACGATGGCATCGGAGTCGTTGAGGGTGAACACGCCGGTCATCTCGAACTGGCGCAGCACCGCGGTGGCATAGAAGGTCACCGAGGCGCCGATGCGCGGGATGATGGCATCCAGGCCGTCCAGCTTGCGGCCCTTGAAATGGATCTCGGGGTTGTCCGTCGCCAGGTTCATATAGCAGCGCAGCGGGTCGATGACGTACATGTCATGGCCGCGCTTCATGCCGGCCTCCACCAGGCGCTTGGTGGAATACAGGCGCGTATTGCGCGAGAGGATGGCGATCTTGAGCCGCTTCTTCATCAGGATCCTTCTGTGGCCGGCGCCGGTCGGGGGCGGCGGCGTTTGCCCGTGACGTAGGACGCCGCGGGATCGATGGTGAGATGCCCCTGCATGGCGCTGCGGCCCAGTAGCAGGCGGAAACGCATGCTGTCGCGCGAGGCCAGCGTGATCTCGATGGGCCAGCTCGCGGTCCCCACCTGCAGGGTGGTGAGTATCACCGGACGTTGTTCGCGGTGGCCGCCCGAGTCCGTGA
>DASXYJ010000068.1:0-15904 GCA_036502565.1 Gammaproteobacteria bacterium | reverse complement strand
GCCCATGGGCCTGTTGAAGTCCCAGACCGCCATCTGATCGAGGGGGATGCCGAGCTTGTGCCCCGTCCAGCGGCCCAGATGCTGGTCCGGGAAGAACAGCACCTTCTCGCGGCGCGCGAAGGCCCACTTGAGGATGCCCGGCGCGTTGGTGCTGGTGCAGACGATGCCGCCGTGACGGCCGCAGAAGGCCTTCAGGTCCGCGGCTGAATTGATGTAGGTGATCGGCGTGACCTGTTCATCCGGTGACAGGACCGTGGCGAGCTCGCGCCAGGCGGTCTCCACCTTGGCGAGGTTCGCCATGTCCGCCATGGAGCAGCCGGCGGCCAGGTCCGGCAGGACCACCTGCTGGCCGGGCTTGGAGAGCACATCCGCCACTTCCGCCATGAAGTGTACGCCGCAGAACACGATGTACTCGGCATCGCACTCGCCCGCCAGGCGCGCGAGCTTGAGGGAATCGCCGGTCTTGTCGGCGTGCTTATACACTTCGGCGCGCTGGTAGTGATGGCCGAGGATGACCAGGCGCGAGCCGAGCTTGGCCTTGGCGGCGCGGATGCGCGCGTCGCAGCTCTGGTCGTCTAAGTCGGAGTAAAGGTCGTAAGCGAGTGCAGGGACGGCCATGCAGGCCTCTGTGACAGCCGGGCAGCCGGCGAGTGGATGGATATTTTACACCTGGGGACGGGCAGGTATTAAAGCAAGGATGGTGGCTTTATCCGTGGCGGAACCGGCGGCTTCTGCCGCCTCTTCCCGTGGTAACCATCTGTATCCCGCGTGTTCGTCCGAGAGGCTTATGTCACAGATGCCCGGCAACGCCAGATGGAACACATATTCGGTGTTCTCCTGCACGTCGGGTGCGTACTTATGTCGCCAGCCCGGATGGATGGGATAGCGGTTGATGACGCCGCCGTCCACGAGGCCGGAGTCGCCCTTGAGGCCGGTCTCCTCCCGCAGCTCGCGCCGCGCCGCCTTGAGAGGCGTCTCCCCTACCAGGAGGCTGCCGGTGACGGACTGCCAGAAACCCTCGGGCTCACGGCGCAGGAGTTGCAGTACCTGGCCGTCGTTCGTATGGACGACAACGAGCACTGATTCCGGTCTTTTGAATTGGCTGCTCAGGAAGGCTTCGGCTCGGTGACCGGTAGCTTGACCCGGATGTGCAGCTCCTTGAGCTGCTCGTCGCTGGCGACGGCGGGCGCATCCGTGAGCGGGCACCAGGCGGTCTGGGTCTTGGGGAAGGCGATGACCTCGCGGATGTTCGGCGCGCCGACCATGAGCATCACCAACCGGTCGATGCCGAAGGCCAGGCCACCGTGGGGCGGGCAACCGGACTTGAGCGCGTCCAGCAGGAAGCCGAACTTCGCTCGCGCATCCTCGTCGCTGATGCCGAGCATGCGGAACACCGCCGACTGCATGGCCTGGTCGTGGATACGGATGGAACCGCCGCCGAGCTCGGTGCCGTTCAGCACCATGTCGTAGGCGCGGGAGCGGATGCCGCCCGGATCCTTCGCCAGCGCTTCCGGGTCGTCGACGCGGGGCGCGGTGAAGGGGTGATGCAGGAAGATCCAGCGCTTGTCCTTCTCGTCCCACTCGAACGCCGGGAACTCCACCACCCACAGCGGGGCCCACTGGCCCTGCACCAGGCCGCGATCGTGGCCAAGCTTGAGGCGCAGCGCGCCCAGGGCATCCGCCACCACCCGGGCCTTGTCGGCGCCGAAGAAGATCAGGTCGCCGTTCTCGGCGCCGGTGCGCTTGAGGATGCCGGCGATGGCCTCGTAGGACAGGAACTTCACGATGGGGGACTGGAGGCCTTCCTTGCCCTTGGCCGTGTCGTTCACCTTTATATAGGCGAGGCCCTTGGCGCCGTAGCGCGCCACGTAGGCGGTGCAATCGTCGATCTCGCTGCGCGGCATCTCGCCGCCCTTCGGTAGGCGCAGCGCGGTGACGCGGCCGGCCGGGTCGTTGGCGGGACCGGCGAAGACCTTGAAGTCGCAGGTCTTCACCAAGTCGGCGACGTCCACCAGCTCCAGCGGGATGCGCAGGTCCGGCTTGTCGGAGCCGTAGCGGCGCATGGCTTCGTCGTAGCTCATGCGCGGGAAGGGGTTCGGCAGGTCCACGTCCAACACCTTCTTGAAGGTGTGGCGGATCATGCCTTCCATGATGTCGGTGATCTGCTGCTCGTCGAGGAACGAGGTCTCCACGTCGAGCTGGGTGAACTCCGGCTGGCGGTCGGCGCGCAGGTCCTCGTCGCGGAAGCAACGCGCCACCTGGTAGTAGCGGTCGAAGCCCGACATCATGAACAGCTGCTTGAAGATCTGCGGCGACTGCGGCAGCGCGAAGAAGCGGCCCGGGTGGGTGCGACTCGGCACCAGGTAGTCGCGGGCGCCTTCCGGCGTGGGCTTGGTGAGGATCGGCGTCTCGAGGTCGATGAAGCCGTGCTCGTCCAGGTAGTTGCGCAGGGTGCTGACGATCTTGTGGCGCAGGCGCATGCGCTGCTGCATCACCGGGCGGCGCAGGTCCACGTAGCGGAACTGCAGGCGGCGTTCCTCGTTCACGCCCTCCTCGTCCAACATGAAGGGCGGGGTCTCGGCGGTGTTGAGCAGCTTCAAATCGGTGGCCAGGATCTCGACCTTGCCGCTCGGCAGGTTGGCGTTCTCGGTGCCGGCCGGGCGCTTGCGCACCTTGCCCTTGACGCTCACCACGAACTCGCTGCGCAGCCGCTCGGCCTCGGCGAACACCGCAGCGCGATCCGGGTCGAACACCACCTGCACCAGGCCCTCGCGGTCGCGCAGGTCGATGAACAGCACCCCGCCGTGGTCGCGACGACGGTGTACCCAACCGGCGAGCTGGACCTCCTTGTCGAGGAGGGATTCGTTGACCTGACCGCAGTAATGGCTACGCATGGAAGATCCTGGAAATCAGTGGCTTATCTGTGGAAAGCCCCTTCTGGGGGGCGGGCATATTAAGGTCGGCGTACCGGGTCCGCAAGCTCAGGCACCGTGTCCCCGCTGGTGCGGTCTTCCGGCGGCTGCACCCGGGGCCAGGGCGGCACGATCACGCCCAGGGAGATGATCATCTTGAGGGCCTCGTCCACGCTCATCTCGAGCTCGATCATGTCGTCCTGGGGGACCAACAGCAGGAAACCGGAGGTGGGGTTGGGCGTGGTGGGAACGAACACGCTGACCATGTGTTCCGGCAGCTTGGCGTTCAATTCCCCCAGGCTCTCACCGGTCTGGAAGGCCAGGCTCCAGGTCTCCTTGTTGGGATAACGGATCAGCACCACCTTGCGGAAGGAACGCCCGGTGTTGGAGAACATGGTGTCGGAGATCTGCTTGGCGGTGGTGTAGATCGACCGTACCAGCGGGATGTGCTCCAGGAGCTCGTTGCCGAGGCTGAGCAGTATCCGGCCCAGGTAGTTGCTGGCCAGGAAGCCGGTGAACAGCAGGATCAGCACCGCCAGCACCACCCCCAGGCCCGGGATGTTGAAGCCCACCAGCTGCAGCGGCTGCCAGGCATGCGGGAACAGCGTCACCAGCCGGTCCATGTAGCCGATGAACAGCTGGATGATGAAGATCGTGACTCCCAGGGGGATCCAGATCACCAGGCCGGTGATGAGGTAACGGCGCAGGCGCGCCACCAGCGGGCGCTTGTTCTTCAGCTGCTCATCGGTCATGCGTCGGCTGCCTTGGATTTGCCGCCCTTGGGCGGCTTCTCGGTCTTGGGTTTGGCGGCTTCTTTAGCCGGCTTGGTGTCGGTCTTGGCTTCGGCCTTGGCAGCCGGCTTCTCGGACTTGTCGTCCTTGCCGCCGCCGTCCGCCAGGTTCTTCTTGTTGCCGGACTTGAAGTCGGTCTCGTACCAGCCGCCGCCCTTGAGGCGGAACGACGGTGCCGAGATGAGCTTCTGGAGCTTCGGCTTGCCGCACTCGGGGCATTTCTTCAGCGCGGCGTCGCTGACTTTCTGCAGGACCTCCAGCTGATGGCCGCAGGCCTGGCACTGATACTCATATATAGGCATGGACCGGTCTCTTGTCGGAAGCGCTACCGGCCCATATGTAAGGGTGGCCGTGTCCGCTTCAAGTCCCGCCGGCGGCGAGGCGTGCCATTATAGCCGTTCGACCCCCACAATCCCCCCGGAACGACATGGATCAGACCCCCCGCCACAACTCCACGCTGCGCTCGCTGCTCCCCTACCTCTGGGAGTTCCGCGGCCGGGCCAGCCTGGCGCTGGTCCTGCTGGTGTTGGCGGACCTGGCGACGGTGGCGGTGCCCTGGTTCCTGAAGCGCGCGGTGGACGAACTGGGTCCCAGCCATGCCCTCCTGGTGCTGCCGGTGGGCCTGTTGGTGGGCTACGGCGTCATGCGCTTCGCCGGCACCCTGCTGGGGGAGCTCCGGGACGTGGTGTTCGAACTCGCCACCCTGCGCGCCGCGCGGCGGGTGGCCCTCAAGGTGTTCCGCCACCTGCACGACCTGGACCTGGCCTTCCACCTGGAACGCCAGACCGGCGGGCTGTCCCGCGACATCGAGCGCGGCAGCCGCGGCGTGAGCTTCGTGATGAGCGCCGTGCTCTTCAACGTGCTGCCCACCATCATCCAGGTGGCGCTGGTGACGCTGGTGTTCCTGTGGAACTTCACCGGCTGGTTCGCGGTGATCATCCTGGTGGCGGTGGCGCTGTACATCGCCTTCTCCATCGCCGTGACCGAGTGGCGCACCCGCCATGTGCGGCTCATGAACGAGCTGGATTCCGCCGCCAACACCCGCGCCATCGACAGCCTGCTCAACTACGAGACCGTGAAGTACTTCGGCAACGAGGAGTTCGAGGCCAGGAGCTACGACGCGGACCTGGCCAAGTGGGAGCGCGAGGCGCTCAAGACCCAGTACTCCCTCTCCACCCTCAACAGCGGCCAGGCGCTGGTCATCGCGCTCGGCGTGACCGCCATGATGCTGCTGGCGGGCTACGAGGTGGTGCACGGCAAGATGACCCTGGGCGACTTCGTGATGGTCAACGCCTACATGACCCAGCTGTTCCAGCCCCTCAACATCCTGGGCTTCATCTACCGGGAGATGAAGCGCTCCCTCACTGACATGGAGCGCATGTTCTCGCTCCTCGACCGGCATGCCCAGGTGGCGGACCGCCCCGACGCCGAGCCCATGCAGCACGCGCGCGGCCACATCCGCTTCGAGGACGTGCGCTTCGGCTACGGCCCGGAGCGCGAGATCCTGCACGGCGTGGACTTCGAGGTGCTGGCGGGCTCCAAGGTGGCCATCGTCGGCCCCAGCGGTTCCGGCAAGTCCACCATCGCGCGGCTGCTGTACCGCTTCTATGACGTGACCGGCGGCCGCATCACCCTGGATGGCTTCGACCTGCGCGACGTGAGCCGCGCCAGCCTGCGCAGCCAGCTCGGCATCGTCCCCCAGGACACGGTGCTGTTCAACAACGACATCCACTACAACATCGCCTACGGCAACCCGACCGCGCCCAAGGCGGAGGTGGAGCGGGCCGCGGAGCTGGCGCACCTCAAGCAGTTCATCGCCTCCCTGCCCGAGGGCTACCAGACCCGCGTCGGCGAGCGCGGCCTGAAACTCTCCGGCGGCGAGAAGCAGCGGGTGGCCATCGCCCGGGCCATCCTCAAGAACCCGCCGGTGCTGATCTTCGACGAGGCCACCTCGAGCCTGGATTCCAACGCCGAGCGCGCCATCCTCATCGCCATGGGGGAACTGGCCCAGCACCGCACCAGCGTGGTGATCGCGCACCGCCTCTCCACCATCGTGGACGCGGACGAGATCCTGGTGCTGGAGGCCGGACGCATCGCCGAGCGCGGCACCCACAAGCAACTGCTCAAGGCCAAGGGCCTGTACGCGCGCATGTGGGCGCTGCAGCAGCGCGAGGCGGAGGAGCACGAGAAGCAGGCGGCCCAGGCGCCGGCCTTCAGGCTGGAGTGAGCATGCGCAACGTGCTCATCACCGGCTGCTCCAGCGGCATCGGCCTCGCCAGCGCCGAGCTGCTCAAGGCCCGCGGCTGGCGCGTGATCGCCACCGCCCGCAAACCCGAGGACGTGGCAGGCCTGGAGCAGCGGGGTTTCGAGGCCCTGCAACTGGACGTCTGCGACGCCCTGTCCATGCAGCGCACGCTGGCCACGCTGTTCACCCTCACCGGCGGCGGGCTGGATGCGCTGGTGAACAACGCCGGCATCGCCATCCCCGGCGCAGTGGAGGACCTGACGCGCGAGAACCTGCAACGCCAGTTCGACACCAACTTCTTCGGCCTCATCGAGCTCACCCGCCAGGTGCTGCCGGTGATGCGCCGGCGCGGCCGCGGCCGCATCGTCATGGTGAGCAGCATCCTGGGGCGCGTGGCCATGCCCTGGCGCGGCGCCTACAACGCCAGCAAGTTCGCCCTGGAGGGCATCACCGATACCCTGCGCATGGAGCTGCGCGGCAGCGGCATCCAGGTCTCGCTGGTGAACCCAGGCCCGGTGAAGAGCCGCTTCCGGGACAACTCCCTCGGCAACTTCGACGCCCAGGTGGACGCCCGCAACAGCGTGCATGCCGCCGACTACGCCAGGCTGCGGGCCCAGACCGGCGCCGAGAAGGACGACCAACCCTTCACCGTGGGCCCGGAGGTGGTGGCGGCGAAGATCGCCCATGCCCTGGAGAGCGGCTCGCCCCGGCGGCGCTACTACGTGACCGCCCCCGCCTATGTCCTGGCCACGGCCCGCTGCCTGTTGCCCGCGGCCTGGCTGGATGCGGTGCTGTCCCGCCTCTGACCGCTTGCGCCGCCGGACCGCGGGGCTATACTTCGGGACCTGTCACCCGCTCACAAAAGGGCCTTCCCGATGAACGTCATTCGTCGCATCAGCCTCCTGCTCGTGACCTGCTCCGTGCTCATGCTCGCCGGCTGCGCCAGCGACGGCAGCATGCCTGACCAGCGCACCACCGCCAACGCCCAGGACGACATCAACCAGCTCCACGCCGCCTTCATGAAGGCTTTCAACGCCAAGGATGCGACGGCCCTGGCTGCCACCTACACCGACGACGCGATCCTGATGGCCCCCAACATGCCCGAGACCAAGACCGCCATCGGCATCGAGACCGAGAGCCATCAGATGTTCGCCAACACTCCGGTCAGCGGCATCCTGCTCAACGTCACCGAGACCCAGATGACCGGCAACGGCTGGGCCTACTGCAGCGGCTTCTATACCCTGCTCGGTCCCAACAACAGCACCTTGGACCGGGGCAAGTTCCTGGAAGTGGTCAAGCAGACCGACACGGGCTGGAAGATCCATCGCGACGCCTATAGCAGCGATATGCCGGCCCAGGGCATGGCTGCACCTGCCGCGGGTACGGCCATGGCGCCTGCCGCTGCGACGCACTAAGTACCGACCAGAAAACGCAAAAAAGCCCGGGAGTGATCCCGGGCTTTTTCTTTGGGTCAGCCTGGATAAGTCCCGGCGTGGAGCAACCCTTCGGTCTCCGGGAAACCTAGCGCGAGGTTCATGTTCTGGATGGCCTGGCCGGCCATGCCTTTGACCAGGTTATCCAGGGCGGTCATCACCGCCACGCTCCCGCCCTTAACCTGCCAGCCGATGTCACAGAAGTTGCTGCCGGCCACGGCGCCCACTCGCGGCGGCTCGTCGCCCAGCAGGCGCACGAAGGGGGCGCCCTGGAAGGCCGCCTCGATGCGCTTCGTCACCGCTGCTGCATCCAGGCCCTTGGCCTGGAACTGCACCGTGGCATGGATGCCGCGCACCATGGGCGCCGAGTGCGGTACGAAGCCCAGCGAATATCCCGAAGTCTGTTCCACATCCAGGAACCGCGTGATCTCCGCCTGGTGCTGGTGCGAGAGCACCTTGTAGGCGCGGAAGTCCTGGGCGCGGGTCGGGTGGTGGGTGCCCTCGCCCGGTGAAGCGCCGGAACCGGAAGAACCGGTGGCGGCGCTCACGGCGACGAACCCCAGATCCTTCATCCCCGCGAAGGGCAACAAGGCCAGCTGGATGGCGGTGGCGAAGCAGCCGGGGTTGGCGATGCGCCGTGCGCCCGCCAGCTTCTGCCGGCGCCATTCCGGCAGGCCGTAGCTGAACTTGCCGAGACCCTGGGGATGGGGATGTGGCTTGCCGTAGGCATGCTCGAAGGCGGCCGCAGCGTCCAGGCGGAAATCCCCGGAGAGATCGATGAGCGTGAGCGCCTCTGCGATGCCGGCGGCCTTCCACGCAGCTCCCAGTGCCGGCAACTGCTGGGCCAGCTCGAAGTGCGGCATGGCGGAGAACACCACCGGATGTCCCGCCTGCTTCAGCACGCTCCAATCCGGCTCGGCGTCGAAGCTACCCTGCACCACGCCGCGTAGGTTGGGGTGAGCCTTCCAGAAAGGTTCTTCGGCGTGCTTGCGGGACACGGCGCGGAGAATGCCGACCTTCGGGTGTTGGGACAACAACCGCAGCAGCTCGCCGCCGCCATATCCCGAGCCGCCCAATATATAGATGGGCAGCCGGCTCATGGCTTGCGGATACCGCGCTGCATCAGCAGCCCATGGATATGCTCGCCGAAGGCCTTGGAGTGGGTGCGGGCGTTGATGGCCTTCATGCCCACCTCCCGCTCCACGAAGCGCACCCCTACGTTGTTATCGGTGGCGGGGCCCGTCACCACGTCGGCGGTGATGCCGTATTCGCTCTGCAGGTGGCGCACGCCGCCCGCCACGCCCACGGGGTCGTTGGCGCAGAACACGAAGCCAGCGGTGAGCGCCTTCAACTCCGGGTCCGCCAGGATGGTCTGCACGCCGTAATCGCCCATGATGCCGTCGCCGGTCTCGGCCACGATCACGTCCAGACCGCGCCCGGAGAGTTGCGAGAATATGGTGTGCGCCACCTGGTTGGCGCTGTCCTGGCTGGTGCATACCACGCCGGCATCGGTGAAGTCGTAGGTCACCTCGGCGCCGTAGTCGCGCATGCTGAGGGTATCGCGCATCAGCGAGACGCCCGTGAGCTTGGCGCCGCCCACTCGGTAACCCGCCTGGGAGAGGCGCCGCACCAGGGCGCAGGCGGCGGCGGTCTTGCCGGCGTTCATGCAGGTACCCGCCACGTAGATCACCTTGCAATCGAGCTTGCGGCCTTCCTTCTGCAGGGAGCCCATGCGGATGTTGGCGGCCTGGCCTTCGCGGGACTGGAACTCGGGATACACCAGCACCTGGCCCAGTACCTCGAACTCGAACGGCGTGCCGACCTCGGGGTTATGGGACACACACTCGCCGATGACGCCGCCTAAGTTCAAAACATGCAGCACCTGGCCCTGCTCCACCTTCTTGGGGAGCACGCCCTCGTAGCCATGCAGCGCGTTGCGATGGCCGAGGGCGCCGATGATGACGTCGTCACCGTGGATCACGTTCATGCGGCCGTGCACGTCCTCCAGCTGGTTGTAGCCGGATTTGTCGCCGAGGATACGGCCCGCCACCACCGCGCCGTGCTCGGCCCGCACCGTGGACGAGAGCGTGAGGCTGCGGTCGAGTCTCAGGTTACGGGTGACGGAAGCGATCTTGTCCGCGTTAATCCGCATGGCCGCCTCCTGCCTGCAGGGCGAGTATCTGTTGCACGCCGTAGAGCTTGGCGAAACCGGCGGCTTCCGCCCCGGTCCAGAGGCGATTGGCCTCGCCGTAGCTCGCCACCTTGGCATCCATGAGCGAGTGCGGCGAGCGCACTCCGTCCACGCCGAAGGCGCGGGGATAGAGCGTGAGCTGCACCTCGCCGGTGACCTGTGCCTGGCTCGACTCCAGGAAGGCCTCCAGGTTGCGCGCCAGGGGATCGAAGAAATGCCCCTCGTGCAGCAGCTGGCCGTAGAGGTTGCCCAGGGTGTCCTTCCAGAAGAGCTGCTTGCCCGTGAGTGTGAGCTTCTCCAGTTCCCGATGGGTGCCGATGAGGATGTGGGCCGCCGGCGCCTCGAATCCCACCCGGCCTTTGATGCCGAGGATAGTGTCGCCCAGATGCACACCACGGCCGATGCCGTACTTGTGGCCCAGCGCGTTCAGCTCGGCTATAAGCGCCACGGGGTCGAGGCCCTTGCCATCGATGGCGAGAGGCACGCCCTGTTCGAAACGCAGGGTCAGCTTGCGGGGCGGAAGGCCCGAAGCATCCAGCTCGCCGCCGGGGAAGGCCGCTTCCGGCAGCTTGCTCCAGGCATCCAGCGTCTCGCGCCCGCCCACGGAGGTGCCCCACATGCCCTCGTTCACGGAGTACTGCACGGTCTTGGCGGGGAAATCGAAGCCATGCTGCTTAAGGAAATCCATCTCCTGCTGCCGGCTCAGGGCCAATTCACGGATGGGTGTGATGAGCTCCAGCTCCGGCGCTAGCGCGCGGAACGCCACGTCGAAGCGCACCTGGTCGTTGCCGGCGCCGGTGGAACCGTGGGCCACGGCGTCGGCCTTGAGTTCCTTGGCTACCTTGACCACGCTCGCAGCCTGGCACACACGTTCGGCAGACACGCTCAGGGGATAGAGGTTGCCCCGCAGCACGTTGCCGTAGACGAGGTAGCGCAGGTATTTCTGGAACAGTTCGCCACGCGCGTCCAGGGTGCGATGGGCCTTGGCGCCGAGCTTGGGGCTTAGCCCCTCTATGCGCCGCAACTCCTCGGGGCTGAAGCCGCCGGTATTGACGGTCACGGTGGTGACTTCGTAACCCTGCTCCTTCAGGTGGATCACACAGAAAGAAGTATCCAGGCCTCCGGAGAAAGCCAATACCACCTGCTTCTTCATTTCGTCTTGCTCCCGCTCATGCCGCTGTTCCAGATGTCACGCTCGGCCGCGGCGAGACGCTCGCGCGTCGCCGCCAACCAATGTTCTACGCCGGTGAGTTCCGCCTCGATATGTCCCAGCCCGAGGTTGCCTGCGCCGCCCAGATGCGTGGCAGTCAGGGCCTCGCGATCCGGCTTGAAGCTGCCGCTCTGCAACTGCTTGCCCACCTGCTTATAGGCATCCCGGAACGGCATGCCCTCCTGCACCAGTGCGTAGGCCTGATGCGCTGCATAGATGTCGTCGCTGCAGGCGGCAGCGGCTTTCTTCGCATCGACTTGCAGTGCCGGCACCAGGGCGATGAGCACATCCAGCCAAGAGTGGACTGAAGCGATGGCGCCGAACAAGGGCTTCTTCAACAGCTGCAGGTCCCGGTGGTAGTTGGACGGCAAGCCGGAGGCCAGCTCCTGCACCATGGCGGCGTAACCGCGCAGCTCACGGCAGCGGCCCCGTGCTAGCTCCACTACGTCCGGGTTGCGCTTCTGCGGCATGATCGAAGAGCCGGTGGTGAAGGCATCCGGCAGCTTCAGGAAACCGAATTCCTGCATGGAGTAGAGCGATACGTCCCAGAGGAACTTCTCCATCGTCAGTCCGATGGAGGCGAAGGCGTTGAGCAGTGCCAGCTCATGGCGGCCGCGGGAGTTCTGTACGTCCACCGGCGATATCTGCACACCGGAGAAGCCCAGCGCCCTGGCGGTGTATTCACGATCGATGGGCAGCGGCACACCGAAGCCGGCGGCGGCGCCCAGGGGACAACGGTCCAGGCGTGCATAGAGCGCTTGCATGGCCTGCAGTTCCTCCGCGAGGCCCGCGGCGAAGGCGGTACCCCACAGCCCGAAGCTGGAAGGCATGGCCCGGCGCAGATGGGTGTAGCCCGGCATGGGCTGGTCCGCATGGGCCTTGGCGAACACCAGGAAGTTGCGGGCCAGCGCGGCGGTACGTAGCGCCGCGTCCAGCAGCGCTTCGCGCATGTAGAGGCGCAAGGCCAGGATCACCTGGTCATTGCGGGAGCGAGCCAGGTGGATGCGCTTGCCGGCGTCACCCAGTTCCGCCGTCAGCAAAGCCTCGATGGCGGTGTGGACGTCTTCCTGTTCTTTCGAGATGACGATGCCGTTCAGGCGTGCCTTGCGGGCGATGTCCGCCAGCGCCTTCACCAGCGCCGTCGCATCTTCCTGCGTCAGCAATCCGGCGTGCGCCAGCATGCGCGCGTGAGCGGCGCTGCCCAGTGCATCGTGCACCAAGAGGCGAACGTCGAGCTCGGGATCGTCCCCCACCGTGAAGCGATGGATCGCCTCGTCCAGCGGCAGACCCTTGGCCCAGAGCTGGGCGCTCACGCCGCCTGTTCCTTGGCCTTGTCCGCGCGCGCCACCACCATGGTGCCGCTGCCCTGGTTGGTGAACACCTCCGTGAGCACCGCGTCCGGCATGATGCCGCTGACGAGGTGCGCGCTGGCCACGCCACCCGTGAGGGCACGCTTCACCGCCGTGAGTTTGGGCCGCATGCCGCCGGAGACCTTGCCTGAGCCTTCCAGACCCTCGATGCCCTCCAGGGTCGCGAAGGGCACCAGGCTGGACGGGCGGCTGAGGTCTTCCAGCAGGCCCGGCACCTTCAGCAGGAAGAACAGCTTCTCTGCGTTGAGGGCCACGCCGATCTCGGCGGCCACGGTGTCGGCGTTGGTGTTGAACACCTCGCCCTTGTCGTTGGCGGAGAGCGGCGTGATCACCGGCACGTATTCGCCTGCCAACAGGTGCTGCAGCAGGGTCGGGTTCACCTTCTCAATGTCGCCCACGAGGCCGAAGTCCACGAACTGGGACTGGCCCGCGTCATCCTTCATCTGCACCGGCTGGCGCTTGCGGGCCGTGAGCAGGCCGCCATCCACGCCGCTGACGCCGGCCACCGGCAGGCCGGCAGCCCTGAGGTCCGCCAGGAGGTCAGTATGCAGACTGCCGGCCAGCACCATCTTGGCGGCGTCCAGCACCTCTGCGGTGGTGACACGCCGACCGGCCACCTTCTCCACCGGTAGCTGCAGGGTCTCGCAGAGGGCGTCGATGCGGGTACCGCCGCCGTGGATCAACACCAACTTGATGGAGAAGCTCCACAGCACCGCCAGCTGCTCACAGACGGCGCGGCGGATCTTCGGATCCTCCAGCACCTCGCCTCCCAGCTTGAAGACGAAGGTCTTGCCGCGGAAGGCGCGCACGTACTGGGCGGCGGAACGCAGGTTGGCATAACTATCGGGGGCTACGGACATGGCATATCTCCTCAAGCGTTCAGCAGGCGATGCAGGAGCACGCGCTGCACGTGGAAACGGTTCTCGGCTTCATCGATGACGCGGCTGGCCTTGCCGTCCAGCACTGCATCCGCCACCTCCACGTTGCGCCGTACCGGCAGGCAGTGGAGGAACACGGGATCCTGGGCGGCAGCCAGCACTTTCGGGTCCACCAGCCAGTCTCGGTGCTGGACGATGCGCGTGGGCGCGGCGTCCAATTTCACTTGATGGGTATCGGGACCCCAAGCCTTGGCATAGACCACACGGCTGCCGGCCAGCGCCATGGCGCGGTCATGGGTCACGCTCACGGAGCCACCCGCCTGTTTCGCATAGGCCTTGGCTTCATCCACGACGCTGGGATGCAGGTCGAAGCCCGGCGGATGGGCCACGCGAACCTCGCAGCCGGCGGCGGCGGCGCTGAGCAGGAAGGAATGAGGAACTGCTTTCGGCAGCGGCTTGATGTGGGGTGCCCAGGTGAGGGTCACGGGCAGGCCTTTTGTCGCCCCGAAGTTCTCGCGCAGGGTCAGCAGGTCTGCGAGCCCCTGACAGGGATGCTCCCGCGCCGACTCCATGCTGATCACCGGCACGCCCGCCAGTTCCCGGAACGCGTTCAACACCGGGTCCAGGGCATCTGCATCGTCATCCGCGAGCGCGCCGAAGGTACGCACCGCCAGGGCGTCCGCATAGCGGCCCAGCACCGGGATGGCCTCCTTGATGTGCTCGGGTCGGTCGCCGTCCATCACCGCGCCGATGCGGTCCTCCAGTTTCCACACGCCGTTGCCCACGTCCAGGACGATGGCATTGCCGCCGCCGCGCAGCATGGCCGCTTCGAACGAAGCGCGAGTGCGCAAAGAAGGATTGAAGAACACCATACCCAGGAGCTTCCCGGCGAGATGGGCGCCAGGACCTTGCTTCTTCCAGGCCAGGGCCTCGTCCAGCACGGACGCGACACCTTCCACTCCGAGGTCGGCGATGTGGGTGAAATGCTTCATGGCTGGAAACCGCGGATGGCGGCAAGCAAGGTCTCCACCGCGGCGGTGGAGACGGTGAGCGGCGGCATCAGGCGCAGCACTTCCGGATCGGAGGAGCCGCCCACCAGGATGCGCTGTTCCTGCAGCCTCTTCTTCAGCGCGGCGGCCTGGGCGCCGGCCTTGAGACCCAGCAACAGGCCCTCGCCCCGCACTTCCGTGACCACGCTGCCCGCGAGTCCCGTACGGATGCGCGCCGCCTGGGCGGTGGCGTTGGGCATGAGGGCTTCATCACGGATCACCGCCAGCGTCGCCAACAATGCGGCGCAAGCCACCGGGCCGCCGCCGAAGGTGCTGCCGAGGTCGCCGGACTTGAGGTTGCGGGCGATGTCGGCGGTCATGAGCAGGCCGCCCATGGGCACGCCGGAGGCGATGCCCTTGGCCAGGGTGATGAAATCCGGCGCGACGCCGTAGAACTGCGCGGCGAAGGGCAGGCCCAGCCGGCCCATGCCGGTCTGCACCTCGTCGAATATGAGCAGCGCGCCTTCGCGGCGGCACTTGGCGGCGAGAGCCTGTAACCACGGCTTCGACGCGGTGGTACAGCCGGCCATGGACTGGATGGGTTCGACGATCACGCCGGCGGAGTCCGAGAAATCGGCCGCTTCCAAGGCCTTGAGATCGCCGAAGGCCAGGAAGTCCACCGGCGCCAACAGGGCATCCATGCCCCGCTTCAGGGAGGGGGAGTCCGTCACCGAGAGGGCGAGCGTGGTGCGGCCGTGGAAGGAACCTCTGAAGGCCGTGAAGCGTGTGCGGCCCGTGAGCTGGACCGCGAGCTTCAAGGCGCTCTCGTTGGCTTCGGCCCCGGAGTTGCAGAAGAACACCGAGGCCAGGTGCGGCGGCGCGAAGTCCACCAGGGCTTGGGCGGCAGCATCCCGCACCGGCAGACGCGCCGCGGCCGAATAGAAGATGAGGGCTTCGGCCTGCTCCGCCACCGCCGCCACCACCCTGGGATGGCTGTGGCCGGTGGCCACCACGCAATGGCCGCCGTAGAAATCCAGGTATTCACGGCCGGCGTCATCGACCACGCGCTCGCCGGAGCCTCCCGCCAGCGGGAAGGGATACGGCGCATAGGTCGGCAGCAGCGCTGGCACCGCGGGATTTTCCGGGGAATCTTTGAAAATATGCATTATTCGTGTATAAATCTGCGCTAAACAGAATATAATGCGGATATATACATTTTAATTCCGGACAATGCAATACTATATTCAGCGTTTGTTACTCCTTAATTTCACGACCGGTGCCGCATGACTCTGGATGAAGCCATCCTCCGACTGACGGAAGATCGGGAAGTGACAGACCAGGCGATCTTCCTGGACCTCCTGAAGAAGGAAGGCCACAAGGTCACCCAACCGACCCTGTCTCGGCATCTCTCCAAGCTGGGCATCCAGAAACTGGCGGGCCGCTATCAGCGGGTCGACCCCATCCCCACGGAGCTTCCCGCCTACGCGGTGTCCGCGGCGCCACCCAACCTGGTGATCATCAAGACCCGCCCGGGCTACGCCCAGGCGCTGGCGGTACTGGTGGACCAGTACGCCATCGACGGGATGGTGGGGACGCTCGCCGGCGACGACACGGTGTTCATCGCCGTGACGCCGGAGAAGAAGATGCGCGAGGCAGTGGAGACGGTGCGCGGCATCCTGGAACGCAGGTCAGCCTGATTGAACCAGGCTCAGGCCGTGGCTCGGGCACTACTGCGCTAGCGTCACGAGCGGCGGGAGAGCAAGGCGCGCAGTCGCGAGGATACCGGAGCGCACTCTTATGTGCGTGAGGGCGCTTGCATGCAAGCGCGAGCGGGTGCGCAACGAAGCTATACCGCCGCGCAGTAGCTAGCGCTTTAGAGCGGCTG
>DASXYJ010000067.1:0-4459 GCA_036502565.1 Gammaproteobacteria bacterium | reverse complement strand
CGTACTGCCCGGTCTGGATGGCGCACAGGAACTTGCGCAGTTCCGCCTGGCGATCCGGGAAATCCGGGTTGGCGAAGATGTTCCAGGCGCCAAGGTCGGCCTGCTGCGGCGCGCTCGGGTCCGCCGGCTTGCGGAAAGGCTCTTGCGCGAACGGGTGCTGGGGCGTCACCGGCAGGTAGGCATCCGGGTCGGCGCTGCGGGTTGCCAGGTCCGGTATGAACAGGTTCGCGAACGTGCCCTGGCCGTTGATGTCCTCGTATTCAAACTGCGTCGAGCCCACGTTGTGCATCCGGAAATCCGTGAAATCCGGCGGCGCATGGCAAGCCACGCAGTTGCCGATGATGTTGCTGTCGGCTTCGCGCTTGGAGATCACCCTGCCCCTCGGGCGGCGCAGGAACTCCAGGAGTCCGTTCAACTCGTGGGGCCCGAACGCGAACGGCCGCTGGTCGTGGAACTTGAAGTTCCCCTTGTTGATGAACTTGGGATCACTCAGGGCCGACAGCTGCTGCAGCAGGCTCGCGCCATATTCGATGGGCGTCTGCCCCTTGGCCGGGGAGCGCGGCAGGCCGTTGGCGATGAGGAACTGGTCATAGGGCGAACCCGTGTACTGGCCGCTGCTGTCCTTGGCGAAATGCAGCCCGCCCAGATAAGCGGACATCACCGTCCCCACCTCACGTATGACATCGGCGTCGCTTGCCGTGTTCAGGTCCAGGCAATCCTTGGCCGGCAACTGGTACTGCGCGGGCACCTGATTCGAGCACTGGAACAGGTCGCCATAGGTCGCGCCGCCGCTGAAGCTGTTCGCCAGGCTGCTCTTGCCGTTATCGCCGCGGATCACCCGCGCCACCTGATGGAAGGCCTGGGCCTGCTCGGTGGCGAGCCAGCCGAAGTTCCGTCCGGACAAGGTCCCCACCACCAGGTCCTGCATGCTGCCGAACTGCCCATCCCAGTGGAACACGGGGTCCACGTCGCCATGCAGGTCGTCGGCCACGATGGTCGTGGCATTGCGCGGCGTGGTGAATTGCTGCGCCGGGTCGTCGGATCGCGACGGCACCGGCGAATGGATGGCGAAATCGGTGAAGGCGCGCGCGCCGCCGCCCGGCGCGTCAGCATCCTGTGCGCCCAGGTGGCACTGCATGCAGTTCACCGCCGTGCCCCGCATGGGATCCGGCAGCGTGGGCGGATTGCCCGAAGCGTTGACCTCCGAATTGACCAGCGGCTCGCCGCTGCTCAGGGTGGCGTTCACGTCGCCGTGGGAGTTGGCCATGTAGAAATGGCCGAAACGCGTGTCCCGGAACAGCCGCTTGCCCAGCAGGGATTCCGGCGAGCCCGCGGCGGCAGGACCGCTGTTGCTGCCCGGTGGCGGAGGCGGCGTCGCGCCTCCCCCGCCTTTCCCGGGCCCGGCTCCCGTGCCCGTCCCGGGACCGCTGCTCGGCACCTGGGGATCGCCAGGGCAGCCGGCCAGCAACAGGCTCAGCAGCAGAGCGCCGGCGAGCGCCGGCAACCTAAGGGACTTCTCCATGTCCATTTCCTCTTCGTGAAGCCGTGGGTCAGCCCAGGTCTTTCGCAGATCTCCTGATCCGGTCTCGCGGGATCAGTGGGCATGTTTCGTTTTTATCTGCCGGCCCGAGCACCGTCAAATCTTCACGACAAGTGTTTTTATGGATTGGGGAGTTCACCTGAATCAGGTGGGTGATCACCTGAGCATCATGCAGAAAACAGAAAGCCCCGGCCCCGCCTCATCGGCAGGACCGGGGCTCTTACAGGATCTATCAGTCGTCGAGCTTGTAGTCGGCCGGCACCTGGAACTGCGCGGCGCCCACCGCCGAGGTATCCACCGCCTTCACCTCCATGTGCGAGGAGAACAGCGTGGTCATGCCCGCCGTCGCCGGGACACCCTGGGATTTCTGGTCCTTGCCCTTGTCGCTGTCATCGGACTTGTGGCCGAACAGGCTGCCCAGCGCGCTGTCGAGGGTCTTGCCCGAATCCTTGCCGGCGTCCGCGTCGTTGCTCGGCTTGCCGTCGCTGTCCGTCCCCGAAGCCTCCCAGCGGATGTCGGTGAACACCGGCAGCCCCTTGATGGTACGCAGCTTCGCCACGGCGGACTTCATCTCCTCGCCGTTGATCTCGATGTGGGCGTTGCTGTCCAGGCCGAAGGCGTTGGTGTCGTCGGAAGCTGGCGCCTGCATCTGCATCAGCTTGAAGTAGGCCTTCTCGTAGGTGGTCTCCGCGTCCCGCGCCTTCACCAGTTTGCCGTCCGTGGACGTCCAGGTGTCGGTGGTCATCAGGTTCTTGGCGGTCTCGCCGGTCTTGGTGTTCTGGGTCTCGTAGTCCCAGGTGATCAGGTACTCGTGGGCGTCGAAGCCGTTGATGTTCTTCGACTGCCCCGTGTCCTTCACCGTGAACTCGTTCTTGGTGACCTTCTGGTCCTTGTCCTGTTCCGGCTTCTGCTGCTGGTTGCGGCCCCCGGCGGGCGGCGCCTTGTCCGACCGGCTCGGGTCGTAGATGGCATCCACGTTGTAGACCTTCTTCTGCGGGTCCAGGTCCCAGTGCTTGTTGGCGGACACGTCGTAGATGTCGATGTCCATCGCACCCTTGTCCTCGCCCTTGAATTTCTGCCAGGCGCCCAGCACTGAGCCGGTGAACTTGCGCTGGTTCTCCTCGCGCTTCTTGGTCCCCTGGAAGTAGTCGGTGGTGTCGGAGTCGTGGTTCGACAGGCCCGTCACGTCCTCGATGTGGGTCAAGGTCTCGACCTTCACGTCCGCCTGGGCCGCGAGCGGCAGGGCGGCGGCGAACACCAGGGCGCAGGCGACGGACAGAGGTTTCAGGGAAAGCGTGTTCATAGGGGGCCCCCATTTGGATGCGAGGCATCATTTATAGACGAGCCGTAGTCCCGGCGCCAGCCCCGCGGATCATCGTGACCGGGTCCCTGTGTCGGGCGCGCCGCGGCGCTGCGAAGCCTCGCCGCCCTGACGCTTGGGCCTGGGGCGGACTTGTGTACTATAGCCCTCGTATATGAAGGGCTTCATCGGAACTTCATGACAGCGGCGGCGTCCAAGCCGGAGCCGCCTGGAAAGAACTCGATATATATTAAGGAAGAACCATGGCCATCCGCTTACCGCGCCTGACCCTCGCTTTTCTTGTGACCGGCATCGCCGCGAGCCCCCTCGCCTGGGCTGATGAAGCCCAGTCCACCACCGAGCTAGGTGCCATCGAGGTCACCGCCACGCCCCTGCCCGAGCACCTCGGTACCGTGCCCCAGAGCGTGGATGTGGTCACCCATGAGCAGCTGGAAGCGCTGCATGCCACCGACCTGCGTAGCGCGCTCATGATGGTGGCAGGCGTGGATATCGGCCCGGCCGGCGACAACGGCCCCGCAGCCTCCGTGCCCCAGTTCCAGGGTCTCGCCGAGTTCGATGCCTTCCTGCTGCTGGTGGACGGGGTGCCCGTCGGAGGCGCTTTCAACCCCGACCTCGCCAGCGTGGATCTCACCGGCGTGGACCGCATCGAGGTCATCCGCGGCTCCGCTCCCGTGAAGTATGGCGCCACCTCCTTCGTCGGCGTCATCAACGTCATCCACGCCAAGGCCGGCGCCCCCGGCAACCAGGCCGGCGTCTCGTATGGTTCCTACGGCAGCTACAGCATCGACGTGGTCACGCCGCTCGGCACCAGCGACGACACCGTGAAGCAGACCCTAATCGCCGACTACGACAAGCACGGCCTCTCGGACCCGCGCGCCGGCTGGGACCGCTCGCACATCCTGTTCCGCAACGCCGTCGATACCGGCGCCGGCGAGTTTCGCATCGACGTGGACGCCATGAGCATCCGTGCCACCCCCAGCAGCCCGACGCCCTTGGTGCCGGGCGAGACCGCCCTCACCACGCTGGTGCCGGTGGACAGCAACGCCAACCCCAGCGATGCGCGCATGGATGAGGACCGCTTCGGCATCACCCTGGGCGACGACGCCGAGTTCAAGTGGGCCAAGTGGAGCACCACCTTCTCCACCGTCTTCACCCACCAGAGCAACATCCGCGGCTTCCTGCGCTCTGATCAGCTCACCAACAATGGCCTGCCCAACGCAGACGGCTTCGACCAGAGCCAGGACCGTACCGATGTCTACTTCGACAGCCACCTCACCTTCCCGGCTTACGACGGCATGACCTTCGTCACCGGCGTGAGCCTGTTGCAGGGCAGCGGTTCCGAAGCCAGCTCCAACTTCGAGTACTTCATACCGCTGGACGGCTCCAACCCCCCCTCCAGCACCTCGGTGCCCGTGGACGAGCGCACGCGGCTGCAGGACCACCGCACCTTCAGCGGCCTGTATGGCAACCTGGACTGGACCTTCGCCCCTAGTTGGGACTTCCAGCTCGGGCTGCAGCTCAACCATGACGTGGAGAGCACCGACACCGCCTTCCTCGCCACCGACCCCACGATCCCGGCGGAGTTGGACGGCGATCAC
>DASXYJ010000066.1:0-6412 GCA_036502565.1 Gammaproteobacteria bacterium | reverse complement strand
AACGGCCAGGAAGCGGCGCCGCTGGTGGTGGACGGCACCATGTACATCGTGACGCCGTTCCCCGACGACCTCTACGCCCTCGACCTCACCAAGACCGGCAATCCCATCAAGTGGAAGTTCAGCCCGAACCCCTCGCCCATGGCCATCGGCAAGGCCTGCTGCGACGTGGTAAACCGCGGCATGGCCTACGCGGACGGCAAGATCATCTACAACCTCTTGGACGACCACACCGTCGCCGTTGACGTGAAGACCGGCAAGCAGGCCTGGCGCACCAAGATGGGCAACGTGCAGAGCGGCGAGACCATGACCATGGCGCCGTTCGTGGTGAAGGACAAGGTCTACGTCGGCGACAGCGGCGGCGAGATGGGCGTGCGCGGCTGGCTCGCGGCCCTGGACGTGAAGACCGGCAAGGAGCTGTGGCGCGCCTACAGCACCGGCTCCGACAAGGACGTGAAGATCGGCCCGGACTTCAAGCCGTTCTATGCGTGGATGAAGGGCAAGGACCTGGGCCTCAGCAGCTGGCCGCCGGACATGTGGAAGCACGGCGCCGGCGGAGCCTGGGCCTGGGTTTCCTACGACCCCGAGACCAACCTCATCTACTACGGCACCAGCAATCCGGGCCCGCGCGTGCCGGTGCAGCGCCCCGGCTACAACCTGTGGACCAGCACCCTGTTCGCCCGCGACGCGGATACCGGCCAGGCCAAGTGGGCCTACCAGTTCACGCCCCACGACCAGTGGGACTACGACGGCGTGAACGAGGACATCCTCATGGACCTGCCGGTGGCCGGCAAGCTGCGCAAGGTGCTGGTGCATTTCGACCGCAACGCCTTCGCCTACACCATCGACCGCACCACCGGCGAGGTGCTCTCGGCGCAGCCCTTCGCCTACCAGAACTGGTCCAGCGGCGTGGACCTCAAGACCGGCATGCCGGTGGTGATCCCGAAGATGCAGCCGAAGCCCAACATCCCGCTCAAGGTCTGCCCGCCGGACATCGGCGGCAAGGACTGGCAGCCGTCGGCGGTCTCGCCCCGCACCGGCCTCGTGTACGCCGACATCTTCCACCTCTGCATGCAGGTCACCGACAAGGTGGTGGGTTACATGCCCAGCACGCCCTACGACGGCATGGACATGGGTCGCTATCCGGCGCCCGGCGGCAACCTGGGCGAGTTCATGGCCTGGAATCCCATCACCGGCAAGAAGGTCTGGTCGATCCCCGAGAAGTACATGACCATGAGCGGCGTGCTGGCCACCGCCGGCGACGTGGTGTTCTACGGCACCGCCGACGGCTGGTTCCGCGCCGTGGACGCCTGGAGCGGCAAGGTGCTGTGGTCGCACCGCTTGGGGTCAGGGATCATCGGCCAGCCCATCACCTTCCTCGGTCCCGACAAGCGCCAGTACGTCGCCATCACCGCCGGTGTGGGCGGCGCCTCGAAAGTGCGCGCCGACGTGCGCCTGATCAAGCAGATCGGCTTCCCGGCGGGGGGCAACACCACCTACGTGTTCTCCATCGACGGCGAATCCCCCAACACCAGCGCCGCCGGCATGCTGGAGACGCCGGGGCAGAGTGCCGACAGCATCCCGGGCCCGAACCCGCCGTCCTCGCCGCCGCCGCCGGACTACGACAAGCACAAGGCCACGGCGCCTCCGCCCGCCCGGAGGCAGTCATGAGCCCACGCTCGATATGCCTGACGGTACTCGTCTCGACTATGTTGGCCTGCGGCGCCTGCGGGAAGTCGCAAGGCGGCACCCAGACCGCACCCGCCGCCGCACCTCCGGACCATAGCTCCAGCACGCCGCTGGGTCAGCGCGCCGGCACCGGCGACAGCGCCCAGGTGCTGTCCACCGAGAACCCCTATGAGGGCAGCAAGGACGCCGCCCGCGAAGGCCAGCAGATCTACCTCGCGATGAACTGCACCACCTGCCATGCCTACGACGGTTCCGGCAACCAGGGTCCGGACCTCACCGACACCCGTTGGCGCTACGGCGGCTTGCCCATCCAGATCTTCAACTCCATCCACGACGGCCGGCCCAAGGGCATGCCCTCCTGGAAGGACAAGCTCACCGACGACCAGATCTGGAAGCTGGTCAGCTACGTGGAATCCTTCGGCGGCAGCTTCCCGGCGCGCTTCTGGCAGAAGGCGCCGCAGGGCGACGTGGAAGGCGAGAACGAGGCGCCGGAAGCCCAATCCCAGTTCATGACGCCGGTGCCCGGCACGGTACCGCCGGCCACCGCGGCGACGAAGCCGCCGCGGTGAAGGCAGCCGCTTTCCTCATGCCGCTGCTCGGCCTGTCCGTGTCCGCGCAGGCGAGCCCGCTCGGATACCTGGCCGGCTCCGGGCACGATGCCATCGAGATCTCGCGGCTGATCGCGCTGTTCGGCGGCGTCTCCATCGCGGTGGTGGTGCTGGTGGCGCTGCTGCTGCTGGGCGGCCTGTTCCGCCGCCGCGAGCCGGACCCGGCCCATGGCCGGCCGCAGCGGGACGAGGGCGGCATGGCCTGGATATACGTGGGCGTCGCCGCCACGGTGGTGGTGCTGGCGGTGTGCATGTTCTACAACCTCAAGACCATCGCCGCGGTGGCGAGCCCGCCGGACGATGCCGCGCTGACGGTGGAGATCACCGCGCACCAGTGGTGGTGGCAGGTGCGCTACCAGGACCGCGAGCCGCAGAAGGTCTTCTACACCGCCAACGAGATCCACGTGCCGGTGGGTGAGAAGGTGCGCTTCCTGCTCTCCAGCGCCGACGTCATCCACTCCTTCTGGGTGCCGAAACTGGCCGGCAAGATGGACGTGATCCCGGGGCAGACCAACGTCACCTGGCTGGAAGCCGAGGCGCCGGGCGTGTACCGCGGCGAGTGCGCGGTGTTCTGCGGCGCCGAGCACGCGCGCATGGAGTTCCGGGTGGTGGCCCAGGAGCCGAAGGACTTCCAGGCCTGGGCCGCGCACCAGCTGCAGCCCGCGCCGCCGCCCGGCGACGCGGAGATCCAGGCCGGACGCCTCACGTTCGAGTCCCGCTGCGCCGCCTGCCACACGCTGCGCGGTTCCTCCGCCGCCGGCTTCGCCGCGCCGGACCTGACCCACCTCATGGACCGCAGCACGCTGGCGGCGGGTGCGCTGCCCAACGACGCGGAGCACCTGGCGGAATGGATCCGCGACCCGCAGAAGTACAAGCCCGGCACCAACATGCCCCAGGTCCCGCTCTCCGAGGCGGACCTGGCCGCGGTGGTCGCCTACCTGCGCACCGCCCGTTGAAACCCCTACGCCCAAGGATGAGCACGCCGTGACAGTCGAGACCTTCCGGGAACCCAAGCTGGTCACAGCCGAGGAAGCGGCGCGGCGCGAGCCGGCGCTGCGGCGCATCTGGGAGACCCCGCCGGGCCTCGCCGGCTGGCTGTCCTCGGTGGACCACAAGAGCATCGGCAAGCGCTACCTGGTGACGGCGCTGATATTCCTCATATTGGGCGGCCTGGAAGCCGCGGTGATGCGCGCCCAGCTCTCGCAGCCGGACATGCACCTGCTCTCGCCGGAAGCCTACGCCCAGCTCTTCACCATGCACGGCGTGACCATGATCTTCCTGTACGCCTTCCCGGTGCTGTCCGGCTTCAGCAACTACCTGTGGCCGCTGCTGCTGGGTTCCCGCGACATGGCCTTCCCGCGCCTCAACGCCTTCTCCTACTGGAGCTTCCTGGCGGGCGGCATCGCCCTGTACGTGAGCTTCATCGCCGGGCGCGCGCCGGACAACGGCTGGTTCAACTACGTGCCCTATGCGAGTCGCGGTTTCGACCCCGGGGTGAACATCGACGCCTACGCCCTGGGGATGATCCTGCTGGGGCTCTCCACCACCGTGGGCGGCATCAACTTCATCGTGACCCTGCTGCGGCTGCGCGCGCCGGGCATGTCCATCAACCGCGTGCCGATCCTGATCTGGGGCACGCTCACCGCGTCCCTCGGCAACCTGTTCGCGGTGCCGGCGGTGACGCTGGCCTTCGTGCTGCTGTGGTTCGACCGCAGCTGGGGCACGCATTTCTTCGACAGCAGCGGCGGCGGCCAGCCGCTGCTCTGGCAGCACCTGTTCTGGATGTTCGGCCACCCCTGGGTATATGCCATCGTGCTGCCGGCCATGGGCATCGTCTCCGACGGCCTGCCGGTGTTCTGCCGGCGTCCGCTGGTGGGCTATTCGGCGGTGGCGCTCGCCACCGTCTCCACCATGGTGCTGGGCTTCGGTGTGTGGGTGCACCACATGTTCGCCACCGGCTTGCCGGTCAGCTCGCTGTCGTTCTTCAGCTCCGCCAGCATGGTCATCGTCATCCCTAGCGCAGTGGCGGTGTTCGCCTGGCTCGCCACCATCTGGACCGGGCGGCCGCGCTTCACCACCGCCTTCCTGTTCTTCGCCGGCTTCGTGCTGCTGTTCGTCATCGGCGGGGTGTCGGGGTTCATGACCGCCGCGGTGCCCGCCGACTGGCAGCTCACCCACACCTATTTCGTGGTGGCGCACCTGCACTACGTGATCATCGGCATCAACGTGTTCGCGGTGGTGGGTGGCGTGTACTTCTGGTTCCCCAAGATGACCGGCCGTTTCATGAACGAGACCCTGGGCAAGTGGAGCTTCTGGGTCATGTTCATCGGCTTCAACCTCGGCTTCTTCCCCATGCACATCGCCGGCCTCGCCGGCATGCCGCGCCGCATCTACACCTATCCGGCGGACGCCGGCTGGGGCGGCGTCAACATGGTGATCACCCTGGGTTCCTATCTCTTCGCCGTCGGCGTGCTGCTGTTCCTCATCAACATCGTGGTGAGCCGCTTCAAGGGCCGGGCCGCCGGCGCCAACCCCTGGGACGGCGGCACCCTGGAGTGGAGCGTGTCCTCGCCGCCGCCGCCCTACAACTTCGCGCTGATCCCCATCGTGGCGCGCCGCCATCCGCTCTGGGAGGAGCAGCTCGCCGAGGGCGAGGACCGCAGCTCCACCAACGCCAAGGGTTTCCTGCTGGACCACGGCCGCGAGACCCTCGGCACCACGCCCATCGATGCCGAGCCCGACGTGATCCTGAAGATGCCGGAGGACAGCTGGATGCCGCTGCTGCTGGCGCTGGCGGTCTCCGGGCTATGCACCGGCCTGCTGCTGAAGCTGTGGTTCCTATTCGGCATCGGCACGGCGGTGTCGCTGCTGGCCGCCGTGATCTGGCTGTGGCCGCGCCGCTATCTCAGCCAGGTGGAGAGGTGAAGCCATGAACACGAGCGTGATGTCCGGCAAGGTGCTGCCGGTGGGCAGCAAGTCCCGCCATGCCTCGGGCTGGTGGGGGATGCTCACGGTGGTGGCGACGGAAGCGGCGCTGTTCGCCTACCTGCTGTTCAGCTACTACTACGTGGCCGCCCATACCACCAATCCCTGGCCGACGGGCGGGGACCCCAAGCTCGACCTCGCCATCCCCGGCACGCTCATCCTCATCGCCGGGAGCCTGGTGATGGCCTGGGGCGAGCACGGCATCCGGCGCGGACGCAACGGGCGCCTCGCTGCCGGCCTCATCGTCAGCATCCTCTTGGCGCTGCTGTTCCTCGGCATCCAGTTCTGGGAGTGGTTCCACAAGCCCTTCGCCCTGGACTACGACGCCTACAGCTCCCTGTACTTCGTGATCACCGGTTTCCACATGGCGCACGTGGCGGTGGGCGTGGTGATGCTGGTAGCGGTACTGCTGTGGACCGCGCTCGGACACTTCGACGCCGAGCGGCATTCCGCCGTGTCCATCGCGGTCATCTACTGGCACTTCGTGACCATCGTGTGGCTGGCGGTGTTCTTCACCTTCTACCTGTCGCCGAGGCTGATCTGAGCATGGCCGAGCGCATCACCCCCGCGTCCGAGACATCGCACCCCGCGCCGCACCGTGACCGCACCAGCCTGTTCTGGCTGTGGTTCGGCATCTTCGCCGCGCCGGTGGCCTGGAACCTGCAGCTGCTCATCGCCACGGCGGTCACCGGCCATGCCTGCTATCCCGCCACGGATCCGCTCGGTCCTGAAGCCGGTGCACACTTATCCGGATTGATGGGATGGATAGACGCCATCGGCGTGCTCATCGCCATCGTGGCCTTGCTGGTCTCCATCGTCCACTGGCGCAAGGTGCGCAGGGAGAAGCAGGGCACCGGCCAGCACCTGCTGGACCAGGGTGAAGGCCGCACCCGCTTCATGGCCATGCTCGGCATCCTCAACAGCCTGCTGTTCCTGCTGGCGCTCCTGTTCGCCTCCGCCAACCTGTTCTTCTTCACGCCGTGCCCGTGACGCCGGACCTGAGCTGGGACTGGCAGCCTTGGGTAGTGGCGAGCCTGGGGCTCGCCTGCTACGGATACCTGCGCGGGCTCAGTCAGCTCGAGCCGGGGCGGCGTGCCCGCATCTTCGGCCCCTGGCGCGTGGCATCGTTCAGC
>DASXYJ010000065.1:0-12081 GCA_036502565.1 Gammaproteobacteria bacterium | reverse complement strand
CCAGTACCCCGGGCCGCCGCCCGACTATTAGGAGATCCCCGGCCACCCCCGAGATACGCGCCACGGCAGGGCGGGGCGTGTGGTTACCGGGTGGAATCCAAGAACTGGCGCGTCCGGCATCCCTGGAGACAGGCCCAGGGCGCGTGTTATTGCGGATGTTAGCGAAATTCAACGGATAGCGTAAAGGAGCTTTTTCATGCGCATCGGTATACCCCGCGAGCTGAAGCCGCTCGAAGGCCGCGTCGGCCTGATCCCGGCCGCCGCCGCCGAACTGGTCCGCCACGGCCACCAGGTGTTCATCGAGAAGAATGCCGGTATCAAGAGCGGCTATAGCGACGAGAATTTCCGCAGCGTGGGCGTGGAAGTGCTGAATACCGCCGCTGACGTCTACGGCAAGGCCGAGATGATCGTGAAGGTGAAGGAGCCCATCAAGGCCGACCTGGAGCTCCTGCGCAAGGACCACCTGCTGTTCTGCTACCTGCATCTCGCGGCGCTGCCTGAGCTGACCGAGAGCCTGAAGAAGATCGGCTGCACCGCCGTGGCCTTCGAGACGGTGGAAGAGGGCGGCCGTCTGCCGCTGTTGGCCCCCATGAGCGACATCGCCGGGCGCCTCTCCATCCAGGTGGGCACCCACCTCTTGCATCAACCCATGGGCGGCAAGGGCATCCTGCTGGGCGGCGTGCCCGCTGCCAAGCGCGGCCGTGTGGTCATCGTCGGTGCGGGCGTCGCGGGCGGCGCCTCCGCCATCGTGGCCGCCGGCATGGGCGCACAGGTGACGGTGTTCGACATCTCGCGTGACCGCATGGAGCGCATGCGCGACCTCGGCCCGAACGTCACCGCTCTCTACCCGCATACCGCCGACATCGCCGAAGCGGTGAAGTACGCCGACATCGTGGTGGGCGCGGTGCTGGTCACCGGCGAGAAGGCCCCGCACGTGGTGAGCGCCGACATGGTGCGCAGCATGCAGCCGGGCTCCGTGGTGGCGGACATATCCGTGGACCAGGGCGGCTGCGTGGAGACCACCAAGCCGACCACCTGGGACAACCCGACTTACGTGTGGGAAGGCGTCACCCATTTCACCGTCACCAATATGCCGGGCGCGGTGCCACGCACCTCGTCGCAGGCCCTCTCGGCCGCCATCACGCCTTATGCCGTGAAGCTCGCGGCCGGCGGCTGGCGTGATCTCGAGTCCCTGCGCAAGGGCATCAATGTGGAAGGCGGCAAGGTGGTGCATCCGGCGCTGCTGAAGTAAGCAGGCGTCGGGATACCGGGGTAACCGTTGGCGCAAGCGACACGCAAAGAAGACGAACGCTCTCCCTTGGCCATCCATCTGGCCCAGGGTTTCAAGGAAGCCGCGTTGTGGCTGTTCCTGGTGGCGGGTCTCGTGCTGTTGCTGGCGCTTTCCACCTACAGTCCGCACGATCCCGGCTTCACCTACAGCGGTGAGGCCGGGCACGTGCACAACGCCATCGGGCCCGTCGGGGCCTGGTTGGCGGACCTGCTGTATTTCCTCATGGGGTATCCGGCCTATCTCTTGGCCGCGCTGCTCATCTGGTCCGGCTGGCTGATCTTCCAGGCCCGCAAGTCCACCGAACCCGTCAACAAGCTGCACCTGTCGGCGCGCATCGGCGGTCTGGTGCTGTCGCTCGTCACTGCCAGCGGCCTCGCTTCCATCGGTTCCAACACCGAGCCCAGCCAGATGCCGGTGGATGCGGGCGGGATGCTGGGCGACTTCGTGGGCAAGAACCTGGCCCACGCCTTAAGCCCGCTCGGCGCCACCCTGGTGCTGCTGGCGGTGTTCCTGGGTGCGGTCACGGTGTTCACCGGCATCTCCTGGCTCGCGGTCATGGACCGCATCGGCCACCGGACGCTGCTGCTCATCGAGATGCTGCGCAATCGCTGGGCCTGGCTGCGGGAGACCATCGCCGCGCGCAAGGCCCGCGAACAGCACGTGGAAGTGGTGAAGGTGCACCAGGAAGAGGTCAAGAAGAAGCCCAAGCCGCGCATCGAGCCCATCGCCAAGCCCATCGTGCAGAGCCCGCGGGTGGAACGCGAGAAACAGGTGCCGCTGTTCGAACCGCCGTCGGATTCCGAACTGCCGCCGCTGTCCTTGCTGGACGACAAGCCGCCGAAGGTGGAGGGCTATTCCGAGGCTGCGCTGGAAGCCATGTCCCGCACCGTGGAGATCAAGCTCAAAGACTTCGGCGTGGACGTGCAGGTGGTGGCGGTGAACCCGGGACCCGTGGTCACGCGTTTCGAGCTGCAGCCGGCGCCCGGCGTGAAAGTCAGTCAGATCAGCAACCTCTCCAAGGACCTGGCACGCGGCCTCTCGGCCATCAGCGTGCGCGTGGTGGAGGTCATACCCGGCAAGTCCGTGGTGGGCCTGGAGATCCCCAACGAGGCGCGCCAGCTGGTGACCCTGGGGGAGATCATCCGCTCCGAGGAATTCGACAAGAGCGGTTCGCCGCTGACGCTGGCTCTCGGCAAGGACATCGGCGGAAACTCCATGGTGGCGGACCTCGAGAAGATGCCGCACTTGCTCATCGCCGGTACCACCGGATCCGGCAAGTCCGTGGGCATCAACGCCATGATCCTGAGCCTGGTGTACAAGGCCACTGCCGAACACACCCGCATGATCATGATCGATCCCAAGATGCTGGAACTCTCGGTGTACGAGGGCATCCCGCACCTCTTGGCGCCGGTGGTCACGGACATGAAAGAGGCCTCCAACGCGCTGCGCTGGTGCGTGGCGGAGATGGAGCGCCGCTACAAGCTGATGGCGGCCCTGGGAGTACGCAATCTGGCGGGCTATAACCGCAAGGTCAAGGACGCCATCGACGCCAAGAAACCCATCATCGACCCCATGCTCAGCGCCGAGAAGCTGGCGCTGCTGCCGGACTCCGATATCCCGCGCCTCCAGCCCATGCCCAACATCGTGGTGGTGGTGGACGAACTCGCTGACATGATGATGGTGGTGGGCAAGAAGGTCGAAGAGCTCATCGCGCGCCTGGCACAGAAGGCCCGCGCTTCCGGCATCCACCTGGTGCTGGCGACGCAACGCCCCTCGGTGGACGTGATCACCGGCCTCATCAAGGCCAACATCCCGACCCGTATCGCGTTCCAGGTGTCGGCGCGGGTGGACTCGCGCACCATCCTGGATCAGCAGGGTGCCGAGTCGCTGCTGGGCCACGGTGACATGCTGTACCTGCCGTCCGGCACCTCCGTGCCCACCCGCATCCACGGCGCTTTCGTCAGCGACCAGGAAGTGCATAAGGTAGTGGCGCACCTGAAGCGCAAGGGCCAGCCGCACTATATAGAAGAGATCCTCTCCGGCCCCAGCGAGGCCATCCCCGGGTTCCCGAGCGAGTCGGGCGAGGAAGGCGATGCCAGCGGCGAGGCGGATCCCCTGTACGACCAGGCGGTGCGCATCGTCACCGAGAGCCGCAAGGCCTCCATCTCGGGCGTGCAGCGCCGCCTCAAGATCGGCTACAACCGCGCCGCGCGCATGATCGAGGAGATGGAGACCCGTGGCATCGTCGGCCCGCTCCAGTCCAACGGTGCCCGCGAGGTGCTGGTAGCCGCGCCGCCGTCCGTCGATGAATAGTCCCCCGAGGTCCCCCATGAAACGCCTTTGCTTGAGCGCCGCCTTTTTCCTGATCTCGTTCCCGCTGTATGCCGCCGGCGGCAGCGTGGCGAAGTTGCATGCCTTCCTGCAGGACGTGAAGACCCTCAAGGCTGGCTTCACCCAGCAGGTGCTGGACGCCAACGGCAAGCAGGTGAAGCAGTCCAATGGCACGTTGTCGCTCAAGCGCCCGGACCGTTTCCGTTGGGACTATGCCAAGCCGAACGAAGAGACCATCGTCGCCGATGGCAAGAAGCTGTGGATCTACGACGTGCAGCTGCAGCAGGTGACGGTGAAGTCCATGAGCGCGAACCTGGCCACCAGCCCCGCGGTGCTGCTCGCCGGTTCCAACGACGTGGACAAGAGCTTCACGGTCGCGGACCTGGGCGAGAAGGACGGCCTATCCTGGGTGCAGCTCACCCCGAAGGTGAAAGACTCGGACTTCGACAGCGTGAAGCTCGGCTTCAAGGGCGATGACGTGGCGGTGATGGAGCTGAAGGACAACCTCGGCGGCCTCACCCGCATCGAGCTGGATCATCTGCAGCGCAACCCGGCCATGAGTGACGACAGCTTCAAGTTCACGCCGCCGCCGGGCGCGGATGTGATCGGCGACACCGGTGACAGCGCCAAACATGGCTGAAGTCCAGGTCGTCCCGGCGGTACAGGGTTTCTGGCTCACGGTAGGTGCCACGCTGGTGGCGCTGATCGTGTGGGGCAGCCTCACGCCTTCGCCGCCGAACTTCGACATCACGCTTCCCGATTTCGACAAGGTCGAGCACTTCAGCGCCTACCTGATGCTCACGGCCTGGTTCACCGCAGCCTTCCCGCGCCGCTGGCGGTGGGTGGCGGTGGTGTTCGCGGTGCTGGGCGGCCTCATCGAGATCCTGCAAGGCTATACCGGACGCGACCCGGAGTGGGGTGACTGGCTCGCCGACTGCATCGGGGTCGCGGTCGGCGCCTGGTACCCGGCCCGCTGGACCCTGCGCGCCCGGCTCTGGCTCGCGAAACGCTATGCCTACGTCCGCGCCTGAGCTGCGTCCCTTGGCGGACCGGATGCGTCCGCACCGGCTGGAGGAGTTCGTCGGCCAGTCCCATCTCCTGGCGGCCGGCAAGCCGCTGCGCCGTGCGCTGGAGAGCGGCCAGCTCCATTCCATGGTGTTCTGGGGACCGCCTGGCACCGGCAAGACCACGCTGGCACGGATGCTCGCCGAGACCTGCAAGGCCCATTTCATCGCGCTCTCGGCGGTGATGGCGGGCGTGAAAGACGTGCGGGCCGCCGTGGAGGAGGCCAAGGAAGTGCGGGCACGGGACGGTAACGGCACCGTGCTGTTCCTGGATGAAGTACACCGCTTCAACAAGAGCCAGCAGGATGCCTTCCTGCCCTATGTGGAGGACGGCACCCTCACCTTCATCGGCGCCACCACCGAGAACCCGTCGTTCGAACTCAACAATGCCTTGCTGTCCCGGGCCCGGGTCTATGTGCTCAAGTCCCTCACGGTCCAAGATGTACGGCTGCTGATAGACAGGGCCCTGACGGACACGGAGCGTGGCCTGGGGGAACGGCAGCTGCAGATGGCGCCGGAACTGCGGGATCTGCTGGCCAACGCGGCGGACGGCGACGGGCGCCGGGCTCTGAACCTGCTGGAGATCGCCGCGGACCTGGCGGAGGGCGGCGTCATCGGCGAGACCGCCGTGCAGGATGTCATCAGCGGCGGGGTACGCCGCTTCGACAAGGGCGGGGACCTCTTCTACGACCAGATCTCGGCCCTGCACAAGTCGGTGCGGGGTTCCTCACCGGATGGCGCTTTATATTGGATGGCGCGGATGCTGGATGGAGGCTGCGACCCTCTATATATAGCGCGCCGGGTGGTACGCATGGCCTCCGAGGACATCGGTAACGCCGACCCCCGGGGCCTGGAGCTGGCCCTGGCCGCCTGGGAAGTGCTGGAACGGCTCGGCAGCCCGGAAGGGGAGTTGGCCTTGGCCCAGGCAGTGGTCTACCTGGCCGTGGCGCCCAAGAGCAATGCCATGGAGACCGCCTTCAATGAAGCCATGCAGGATGCCCGGGAGAGCGGCACCCGGGATGTGCCCCTGCACCTGCGCAATGCACCCACCCGGCTCATGAAGGGCTTGGGCCACGGCAAGGATTACCGCTATGCCCACGACGAAGCGGACGCCTTCGCCGCCGGGGAGCGCTATTTCCCGGAGGACATGCCTGAGAAAACCTATTATCATCCCGTGCCCCGGGGGCTCGAGATCAAGATCGGCGAGAAGCTGGCCGAGCTCCGGGCCAAGAACCAGAACGCACGCAAATCCAAAAAGTAGCATCAGGCCATGATCGATCCGAAACTGCTCCGCAACGACTTGGCCGGCACTGCAGCCGCCTTGGGCCGCCGCAATTTCAAGCTGGACACCTCCGCCTACGGCAAGATGGAGGAGAGCCGCAAAGAGCTCCAGACCCGCATGGAGCAGCTGCGCAACGAGCGCAATGCCCGGTCCAAGGAGATCGGCATGGCCAAGGCCAAGGGCCAGGACACCGCTCCACTCATGGCCCAAGTGGGTGATCTCGGGGCCAAGCTCAAGGCTGCCGAGGAGGATTTCACGAAGATCGAAGCGGAGTTGGAATCGGTCCAGCTCGGCCTGCCGAACCTCCTGCATGAGAGCGTGCCGGACGGTCCGGACGAGAATTCCAACCAGGAAGTCCGCCGCTGGGGGGAACCGAAGAAGTTCAGTTTCAAGCCAAAGGACCATGTGGACCTGGGCATGGCGCGTGGCTTGCTGGATGCGGAGATGGCCGCCAAGCTCACGGGCGCGCGCTTCACGGTGCTGAACGGCCCGCTGGCGCGGCTGCATCGCGCGCTGGTCCAGTTCATGCTGGATCTGCATACCACCGAGCACGGCTACTCGGAAGTCTACGTACCTTTCATGGTCAACGCCGCCTCCATGCGCGGCACCGGTCAGCTGCCGAAGTTCGAGGACGACCTGTTCCACGTCTCCGGTGAGCACCGCTATTACCTGATCCCCACCGCCGAGGTCCCGGTGACCAACCAGGCGCGGGACGCCATCCTCGAGGCAGCGACACTGCCGCGCCGCTATACGGCGCATACGCCGTGCTTCCGCGCCGAGGCCGGCGCCGCCGGCAAGGACACCCGCGGCATGATCCGCCAGCACCAGTTCGAGAAGGTGGAGCTGGTGCAGATGGTGAAGCCGGCTGATTCGTTCCAGGCCCTGGAGGAGCTCACCGGTCACGCCGAGCAGGTGCTCAAGAGACTGGAACTGCCGTACCGCGTGATGGCGCTCTGCGGCGGCGACATCGGCTTCGCCGCGGCCAAGACTTACGACCTGGAAGTGTGGCTGCCCAGCGACGGCCGCTACCGCGAGATCTCGTCCTGCAGCAACTGCACTGACTTCCAGGCGCGCCGCATGCAGGCCCGCTGGCGCAATCCTGAGACCGGCAAACCGGAGCTCCTGCACACCCTCAATGGTTCCGGCGTGGCCGTGGGCCGCGCGCTCATCGCCATCATGGAGAACAACCAGGACGAGCAGGGCAGGATCCATGTGCCCTTCGCCCTGCACCCCTACATGGGCGGCATCTCAGTTATATAATCTTTCTGACCAGGTTGAGGCGGCCGAGTGGGATAAGGCGAGGCGCATGCGCCGAGCGGCTTGAAAACCGCCTCTATCATTTGCTGAGTTAGGAGGGATGGCCGAGCGGTTTAAGGCACCGGTCTTGAAAACCGGCAAGGGCGTAAGTCCTTCGTGAGTTCGAATCTCACTCCCTCCGCCAATTTTATGATTTCTTTCCCGTGACCTGCTTCAACGTTTCTCATGGCCCTCACAGATAATCTGAAGTCCGGTCGTTGCCTGCATGCCGGCCAGTTCAGGACCCCCTTAGGGGCCTGGCCCAGCAAGCCCAAAAGCGAGCGTGGCCTCGTCTGCAGGCAACGGCCTCTTCCCCTCCATGTGAACCACTTCACAGCGCGATGAACGCGGCCTGCGCAGGCACCGGTCTGTGGCGGACATACGCCTATGTTCGCTACATAAGCCTTTTTGTGACTGATTTTACCTTGGGGTCTTTCACATGTTCTGAATGGGGTCTTTACCCCATTCCGGTCATCTCCTTTACCCAATAGATTTGAAGCTGTGTAAAAGCGGTGGGCGGGGAACATGGATAGTTATACGACCGTATTGCCCAGGTTGCGCGGTTTCACGCGGACTGTGCCAGGGATGGTGCTCGCTTACGCGGTGCTGGCCGGCGCGACCATCGCGCTCTCGGATGTGCTGATCCTGAGCATCGCGGCCGACACCCAGTGGCTGGGCTACTTCCTGGCCTTCAAGGGCACCCTGGTGGCGGGCCTGACCGGCACCGTGCTGGTGTTGCTGATGCGCCGCGACCAGCACCGTGACCTGGCGGTGCAGCAGGAGCTGTACCTGGCCAGGCATGACCCATCCACCAAGCTCCTCAGCCGCAACGAATGGATCAAGCGCGTCGACGCGGTCCTCAACGACCCGTTCACGCGTCATGAGCCGGCGGTGGTGATCACCGTGCTGGTGGACAGCTACGACTACCTGGTGCATCGCTACGGCTCCGGCAGCCTGCACCAGTGGCTGGGCGTATTCGGCCGCTACCTGCGCATGCTCGCCAAGGGCGATGACCTGGTGGGCTCGGTGAGCCCGGCGGTGTTCGTGGTGCACGTGCATGGACCGGATTGCCGCGAGCAGGCGATCCAGATCGTCGAGCGCATGCTGGAAGCCGGCAAGCGCACCTTCCTCGTGAAGGGCGAGCCGGTAACCTTGAACCTCAACATCGGCATCTGCAGCTACCCCCAGGACGGGGTCAACGCCGAGGACCTGCTGGCGCGCGCCAACATCGCCATGCGCCGCGCCACCGCGGAGGGCGTCAACCGCCACTGCTGGTACAAGCCGGAGATCGCCGAGCAGGTGCTGGACCGGGTGCGCATGCAGCGCGACCTCGAGCACGCCCTGGAGCGCGGCGAGATGGAGTTGCACTTCCAACCACGCGTGTGCCTGGGCACCGGCAGCATGTGCGGCGCCGAGGCCTTGCTCCGTTGGCGGCATCCGCGCCGCGGCATGGTGCCGCCGGCGGCCTTCATCGGCTTGGCGGAAGAATCCGGGCTGATCGTCGACATCGGCAAGTGGGTGGTGGCGGAGAGCGTCGGCTTCCTGCGCGAATGGGCCGCTGCCGGTCTCGCGCCCATCAACGTGTCCCTGAACGTGTCGCCGGCCCAGCTCAGCAAGGGCGACTTCCTCAAGGATCTCGGCAGCGCCCTGGGCGCCCACCGCGAGTACGCACCGTTCCTGGAGCTCGAACTCACCGAGAGCCTGGCCATGAACGACCCGCATCTCACCATGCTGGTGTTGCAGCAGGTGAAGAAGGCGGGTATGCGGGTGGCCTTGGACGACTTCGGTACCGGCTACTCATCCCTGAGCTACCTGCAGCGCTTCCCGATCGACACGCTGAAGATAGACCGCTGCTTCATCGGTGACCTGACGGAGAACCGCAACAGCCAGGAACTCATCAAGACGGTCATCACCCTGGGTCACAGCCTGGGCGTGCGGGTCTGCGCGGAGGGCGTGGAGAGCCGGGCGCAGATGGACATCCTGTCCGAATACGATTGCGACGAGGTCCAGGGGTTCTTCTATGGCGAGCCGGGTCCCGCGGAACGGCTGATCGAAGAGGTACGACGCGGCTTGCCGGTGTCCCGTCCAGGATGGGTGCCAGCGGGTGCATGCGCCATCAGCAAGGGGGTGCCCCATGTCAGCGCCTGAGATGAAACACGGCATGTCCGATATGGCAGCCCGGGTGGGTGAGAGCGTCAGTCGCGAGCGCCTCTTGGAAGTAATCGCGAGCATCGGCAAGGTCATGACCGTTTCCGGCAGCCTGCAGGCGGTCATGGACGTGGTGGCGGAGGAGTGCGCGCGCCTCACCCGCGCCGACGGCGCCACCATCTTCATGGTCGAGAACCAGCGCCTCACGGCCAAATCCGCCGTGGGCATCCTGGGCTTCGTGATGCTGGAGATGCCCCTCACCGGCGGCTCGCCGAGTCATGCCATCCAGAGCAAGCGCGCGGTGCGCTGTGGTGATCCGCAGCAGGAGGATCAGACCCTGCGCCGGGTGTCCTCACGCAGCGGCACCCGTGCCTCGGTGACCGCGCCCTTCGCCTTCGGCGTGGGCGAGACCGCCGCCGGCGTGCTGCACGTGGCTTCACTCTCACCGGAGGCCTTCACCGGCGAGGACATGGATATCATCCAGATGTTCGCCGACGTGGTGGCTTCCGCCATCCAGAATGCCCGCCAGTACGACCAGGCGGTACGAGAGAGTCGCGAGGACGCTCTCACCGGGCTGCTCAACCGCCGCGCCTTCGAGGAGCATGCGCGCATGCTCAAGAAGGAGCACGCCAACCACGCCAAGCCCTATAGCCTGATCCTGTTCGATGTGGACCGGCTGAAGAACATCAACGACCACTTCGGCCATCCGGCCGGCGATGAGGTGCTGCGCCTCGTGGCCCTGGCAGCACGCCAGCGAGTACGCAAGGCGGACATCGTGTATCGCTTAGGAGGAGACGAGTTCGCCGTGCTGCTGCCCCAGACCACGCTGCCGGTGGCGGAGGAAGTGGCCAAACGGGTCGAGACCGCGGTGATGGAGAAGGTGGCTCACGGCTGCAACCTCTCCGTGTCGACCGGCACCTGCGAGGCCGAGCCGCATGAGAGCGTGCCGCTGCTTCTGACGCGAACAGATCAGCTCATGTATCTCGCCAAGCACGAGCATCACAGCCAGGACGTCGTGGTCCCCCTGTCCGGCGGGTCATCCGCGGTGGTGGTCACTTCCCAGTTGCGCGGCTGAACCTGTCCCGGCGCGACCGCGCCGGGGTTCACATCCTGTGATCCTGGGACGGCAATCCCAGCCGTTCCCGCAGGCGGCTCGCCACCGGGCGGCTGTAGGTGAATCCCGCCCAGGCGAGTTGGCCGGCGACCGTCGGCGCGAAGGCTTCCAGACGCTGATACTCATGAGCCGTCTCCGTCCAGGAGAGCTTGTAGGGTTCGGCGTCACCGTTGAACTCGATGCGCGAGAGTCCGCTACGGAAGCATTCCTTGATCATGGCATGCATCAGCAGCTTGCCGGGCGAGTAGCGTCCGTAGGCGGGATCGTAACCGGCCTTGAGCAGATGGCAGATGCCATGGGTCTGCAGGGCGAAGCACATGGCCAGGGGGCGGCGGTCCACCCGCAACATGAATAGGCGCAGGCTACTGGACTCCGCACCCCACCTGCCGATGGCGGTGTAGAAGCGCTGGGTGCGTGGATCCGATTGGATGGCGGTGCCGGCGGCGCCTTTCCATCCGGAAGCCTCCACGATGAAGGCTTCGCGCAAGCACTCGTCGAGCCGCTCGCCGCCACGGATCACATCCACCGAGACCTTGCCTTCCCGCTCCAACGCCCGCCCGGACTTGCGCATGTCCCGTAACAGGTTGCTGCTCAGGCCTCGTTCGTAGTCCTCCCAGGTCCCCTGCACGTCGAGATAGAGGGACTTCAGGAACGGCCGGATCACCACCCGATAGCCGGCGTCCTCCGCGGCAAGGCGGCAGACATCCAGGCTGTCGTCTTCAGGGTGCAGGGAAGTGAGGGACACGTGGGTCGGCTGGTCCAGGAACAGCGACTCCGCCAGAGCCGTGGCGGACTCACGATCCTGCGCGAGCAGGCCGAAACCCGGGGTGTGATAGTTGGCGGGGGATTCCAGGATCTTCTGGCGTCTGGCGATGGGTAATACGCCGGCGAGCCTTCCGGCGCGCCGCACCACCCGCAGTTCCGGTGCACCCATGCCGAAAGCGCGCCACCAGGCTTCGGCCCAACCGTGGTGCAGATAGGGGAGTGCCTGGAGACGAGACGACAGCTCCGCCCATTCCTCGGTGAGCGTGGGCTCGGCGGGGAAATAAGGGTGGACGGAGTGGACGAGAGGTGCATCGCTTCCTGCGAATGCATTCAGGAGCGGCGCATCCTGCGCCAGGCTACGTTCCATGTGGTTCATCGGCTGCTCCATCGGAGAGATTCCGTCGCATAGACATTAATGCGTCTCCCTTCACGGGCGAATCGGGTATTACCCCCATTCGCGCAGCGGCGGCACCCAATGATGCGGACATCACTCGGCGCCGCGTACCAGTGGTTTTCCACCTGAAGAATACGGCTAACTCCTGATAGGCGGCATGCGTGCGCTCACGCACACTTCGCGGTATGCGTCGTGGCGTACAGGTGTGCGGCGCAAGACGTATCCACATATGCACGCGATGTGTGAGATGCGCCTGTTAAATCGGAGCTGAGAGTGCAGTACGAGATGCGTCGGTCGAGTGATTATCCCGCGCCAAACGAGGTGTTTTCCCGATTGGCCCACTACGCGATAAATGGGGTAATTGCAGGCGGACGATATGCGGATTTGATTTAAGCA
>DASXYJ010000064.1:0-26438 GCA_036502565.1 Gammaproteobacteria bacterium | reverse complement strand
AGGCGCGAACTCCAGGAAGAGCTCGGCATCCGGGTGCGCCATGCCTACCGGCTGATGCGCTTCAGCCATCTCTATCCTGAACGTGAAGTCGAGCTGGACGTCTGGCGCGTCACCGCCTGGGACGGCGAACCTACCTCATTGGAGGGCCAACATCTGGAATGGGCGCTACCCGACGAGTTGCGGGATTGGCAGCTGCTCCCCGCCGATGAACCCATCGTGAAAGCGCTCAAGCTCCCGCCGCTGATGTTGGTGACCCCCGATCCCGACCGTGAGCACGGCTTCCTGGAGAAGCTGCAGCGCTCCCTCAAGGCCGGCGTGGACCTGGTGCAGTTCCGGGCGCCCGGCATGGAGCCGGAGCGCTTCGACAACCTGGCCCTGTCGGTGTTGTCCCTGTGCCGCGACCATGGCGCACGCGTCTTCCTCAATACCTCTCCCGAACAGGCGCGCATGCTGCATGCGGATGGCCTGCATCTCAGCCAGCAGCGCTCGCGCCGTCTCGATCCCAAGGCATGGGACGGCAGCCTGCATCTCGGCATCTCCTGCCATTCCGCCCTGGAGTTGCGTGCGGCGCTGGAATATTCGCCCGACTATGTCTGCATCGGACCGGTGCAGGCAAGCGCCACCCATCCGGATACGGCGCCCCTAGGGTGGGGAGCCTTCGCGGAGCTTGCGGTCATGAGTACGGTGCCGGTGTACGCCATAGGCGGTCTGGGACTCGGGGACCTGCAGACGGCACGCAGCCAGGGTGCCCATGGCATCGCCGCCATCCGCTCCCTCTGGGATATCCCTCAGCTTTCCGAATCTTCCTGATCGGGGAGTTCTTCGCTGGCGATGGCGTTCTTCTCCGCCAGCCAGTCACCCAGGTCGATGATGCGGCAGCGCTCGCTGCAGAAAGGCTTCCACTTCGAAGCTTCGGTCCACGGTACGGATTTGCCGCAGTGTGGGCAGGGGACGGTCTCGACTTCAGTCATGGCTAAAGCTGACAACAGACCAGTTTGAAACTGATGTCTCGCTTGGTCTGCTGGGGGCGGGCGTTAGCGTCGTGGCGCTCGAGGAAGCGGATCACCATGCGGTGCTTGCCGGCGCTGATCTCCGGGAATACCCCGGCGGGGGCCGGCACCATCACCCGCACCATGGGCGAGAGCACATTGGTATCGAAGTTGCGCTGGTAGACGCCCTGCTGGGCGATCTCCCGGGTCGGCAACGCCGACTCGCGGGTCAACGCCATCAGCAGCGCGATAGTGTCCTTGAGGGGTTTGAGTTCCCCAAGCCAACCCTGCAGGTCCCGGGCACGGCGCGGATACGGATGCGTCAGCCAGGCATGGTAGGAGGGCAGGTCGAACTGACAGGTGCCGCCGGGGATGGCGATGCGGTTCTTGATGGCGTTCAGGAACTCGCTCTCGCGCAGCAGGTGGCCCAGGGGGCGGCCGTCGCCATCCATCTCGGTCCTGAGGCGCTCCAGGTCCGTGAGCACCGTCTGCAGGCGCGAGCTGTCCACTTCGGGGCTACCCTTCAGGCGCTGCAGCAGGGCGCCGCAACGCTCCAGCTCCTTCAATACCTCGGTACGTACATCGCCGCGGGTCAGCAGCGAGGCGATCTCGAGCACGCAACCCACCGCGGCACGGCTGTCCCACACAGAGGAGAGCGCGCTGTGATGCCCGGCTTGCTCCAGCAGGAACTCCAGCCGCAGGAAGGTGCGCACGCGTTCGCTGAGTGGCTGCTCGTAGATGAGCCACTCGGCCGCCGCTTGCTCCTCGGCGTGTTGATCCACGTTCAGCATCGGACGTCCCAGGTCATGGCAGCGTCTTTCCCCGGCGTCTGAAGTCGCCGCACGCAGCCAGTTCGCGGTAGAACCCGTGCAGGCTGGTCACGGCGGCATCCAGGGCCGCCAGGTCGCCTGCGTTGGACAGAATATCATCCGCCACGGCAAGGCGGGCGGCGCGGGGAGCTTGCGCGGCGAGGATGGCCCGGGCCTCCCCCTCGTTGCTTCCATCGCGTGACATAACCCGGGCGATCTGGAGCGCCTCAGGGCAGTCCACCACCAATACCCGGTCCACCAGGGCTCGGGATGGGGGGCTCTCGACCAGGAGCGGGATGACGGCGACGGCATAAGGCCCCGGAGCCGCCGCCAGCTCGGCGGCGAGGGTATCCAGGACCAAGGGATGCAGGATGGCCTCCACCTGCTTGCGGAGCCCTAAGTCGGCGAAGACGCGTCGCCGCAACGCCGCCCGGTCCAGGCCGCCCTGGGCATCCAGGATGTCCTTGCCGAGCGTCTCCACCAAGGCCCTGAGGCCCGACTGGCCAGGCGCAGTCAGGTCGCGGCTGATGCGGTCCGCATCGCTGACGTGGATGCCGAGGTGTGCGAATACGGAAGCTGCGTGGGACTTGCCGCTGGCGATGCCGCCGGTGAGGCCCACCTTGAGCATGGGTCAGTGGACGCCGCTGATGCTGAGGTAGGCAGTCACCAGGGGATGGCCCCAGAGCAGCGCGACCCAGCCCGCTGCCGCCAGCCACGGTCCGAAGGCCAACGGTACGTCCACGTCGGCGATGCGTTTGAGGGAGAGCAGCGTGAGACCGACGACCGCGCCTCCCGCTGTAGCCATTAGCACTATCAGCAGCAGTTGTTGCCAGCCGAGCCAGGCCCCCAGCAGCGCCAGAAGCTTGAAGTCGCCATAGCCCATGCCGTCCTTGCCGGTGACCAGCTTGAACAGGTGGTAGATGCTCCACAGCGAGAGGTAGCCGGCCACGGCGCCGATGACCGCGGAGTTGAGGTCGGTGTAAGTGCCGCGCAGGTTGAACAGCAATCCCAGCCACAGCAGGGGCAGGGTGATGCGGTCCGGCAGGAGCTGGGTCTCGATGTCGATGCCGGCCAGGGCCACCAGTCCCCAGGTGAACAACAGGCCGCCGAAGGCGGCGGGGCTGAAACCGAAGTGCCAGGCCACCACGCCCGAGAGCAGGCCGGTAGTGATCTCCACCGTCACGTAGCGCGGCGAGATGGGCGCATGGCAGGCGCTGCACTTGCCGCGCAGCATGAGCCAGCTGAGGACCGGGACGTTCTCCAGGGCGGTGATGGAATGGCCGCAATGGGGGCAGCGCGAGCGCGGCATGACGAGGTCATAGCGTTCGGCGGGAGCGGCGGCTTCCGGCGCGTACTCAGCGCGCCACTCCCGCTCCAGCATGATGGGCAGGCGGTGGATCACCACGTTGAGGAAGCTACCCACCAGGAGGCCCAGCAGCACGGCGAGGAACGTGAAAGCGAACGGATTCTGCTCGAGCAGGAGCGTGATGGCCATGTGTTCCCCGAAGCCTATTCAGATGTTGCCGAACGCCGACATCATCTTGTATTTCAATGAAGCCGTCTCAGAAACGTCGCGAGCGAAGGTAGAACGAGGCGCGCGACGGCGAGGAACCGGAGTGTACTTGACTCAGTACATGAGGATTCCGAGCCGGCGCGCAACGACGCTACACCGAGCGCAGCAGTTTATGAGACGGCTTCAGATGACCGAACCCAGCTTGAAGATGGGCAGATACATGGCGACCACCAGGCCGCCTACCAGCACGCCCAGTACCGCCATGATCAGCGGTTCCATCAGGCTCGTTAGGTTGTCCACCGCGTTGTCCACTTCTTCTTCGTAGAAGTCAGCCACTTTGGCGGCCATGGCGTCGATGGAACCGGCCTCTTCGCCGATGGCGATCATCTGGATCATCACGTGCGGGAACAGCCCGGTCTGCATCATGCACAGGTTGAGCTGCTGGCCGGTGGAGACCTGGTCGCGGATCTTGAGGGTGGCCTGTTCATAGATGATGTTGCCGGTGGCGCCGGACACCGAGGTCAGCGCGTCCACCAGGTTCACGCCAGCCGCGAACATGGTGGAGAGGGTGCGGGCGAAGCGCGCCAGCGCGGACTTGGTGAGGATGTCGCCCACCACCGGGACCTTCAGCGAGATCTTATCCAGGTTCTCGCGGAACTTGCGCGAACGCTTCTTGAAATACATGAAGGTGAAGAAGGCGGCGCCGATCACGATCAGGTAGATGTAGCCCTGGCTGCGCACTGAGCGCGACATGTTCACCACGAACTGGGTGAAGGCCGGCAGGTCGGCGCCGAAGCCCTTGAACAGCTCCTCGAACTGCGGGATCACGAACACCAGCAGGATGCCCGTCACCACGAAGGCCACCACCAGCACCGCGATGGGGTAGGAGAGCGCCTTCTTGATCTTCTTCTTGATACGCTCGGTCTTTTCCTTATAGGTCGCGATCTTGTCCAGCAGGGTCTCGAGCGCGCCCGCCTGTTCGCCGGCCCGCACCAGGCTCACGAACAGGTCGTCGAAGTAGAGCGGATGCTTGGCCAGCGCGTCGGCGAGGTTGTTGCCCGCTTCCACGTCGGCCTTGATGGCCATCACCATGTCCTGCATGTTCGGGTTGGCATGGCCCTTGCCGATGATGTCCATGGATTGCACCAGCGGCACGCCGGAGCTCATCATGGTGGCCATCTGGCGGCTGAAGAAGGCGATGTCGCTGGTCTCGATCTTCTTGCCGGCCTTGCGGCGCTGCTTGCTGATCTTGAGCGGGGCGATGCCCTGGCGGCGCAGGTCGGCTTTGACGGCGGCCTCGTTGGGCGCCATGGTCTTGCCCTTGACGCGGTTGCCCTTCTTGTCCGTGCCTTCCCAGACGAAGTTGAGGTTCTTTGCTGCTGCTGCGGCTTGGGCCATGGGGTGCTCTGTATCCGGTTATTCGGCAACGGTGACGCGGTTCAGCTCGGCCAGGCCGAAGTCGCCGCGCTTGACCTTGGTGAGCGCCGAGCGGCGCAGGTCGGGGACGCCATCGGCGTCTGCTTGTGCGGCGATCTGGATGGCGTTGCCGCCGGCCATGATGATCTTGCCCATCTCTTCCGTGACCGGCATCACCTGGTACACGCCGGTTCGGCCCTTGTAGCCCTCGTTGCACTGGTCACAACCCACCGGTTCGAAAATCACGAGGCCGGCGTCGATCTCGGCTTCGGTGAAGCCTTCCTTGAGCAGGGCTTCGCGGGGGATGTCCGCCGGCTTCTTGCAGTTCTTGCAGAGGCGGCGCGCCAGGCGTTGCGCGATGATCAGGTTCACCGCGGTGGCGATGGAGTAGGGCGCCACGCCGATGTCGGCGAGACGCGTCAGGGTCTTGGGGGCGTCGTTGGTGTGCAAGGTCGCCAGCACCATGTGGCCGGTCTGGGCCGCCTTGATGGCGATCTCGGCGGTCTCCAGGTCGCGGATCTCGCCCACCAGGATGATGTCCGGGTCCAGACGCAGGAAGGACTTGAGGGCGGCGCCGAAGGTCAGGCCTACCTTGGGGTTCACGTTCACCTGGTTCACGCCGGGCAACTGGATTTCCGCCGGATCCTCGGCGGTGCAGATGTTGCGGTCCTCGGTGTTGAGGATGTTGATGCCGGTGTACAGCGACACGGTCTTGCCCGAGCCGGTGGGGCCCGTGATCAGGATCATGCCGTAGGGCTTCTCCAGGTTCTCGAGGTAGAGCTTCTTCTGGAAGTCCTCGTAACCGAGCACGTCGATGCCCAGCTTGGCGCTGGAGGAATCCAGGATACGCATCACGATCTTCTCGCCGAAGAGCGTGGGGCAGGTGGCCATGCGGAAGTCGATGGAGCGGGTGGCCGAGAGCTTGAGCTTGACGCGGCCGTCCTGGGGGATGCGGCGCTCGGAGATGTCGAGCTTGGCCATGACCTTGAGGCGCGCGGCGATCTTGGGGCCGAGCACCATGGGCGGCTTCACCACCTCGCGCAGCATGCCGTCCTGGCGGAAGCGCACGCGGTATTCCTTCTCGTAGGGCTCCCAGTGGATGTCGGATGCGCCCTTGTTGATGGCGTCCAGCAGCACCTTGTTGACGAACTTCACCACCGGCGCGTCGTCGATCTCGGCGCTGCCTTCGTCGCTGGGTGCAGCGTCGTCGTCGCCGGCGGAGATGTCCAGATCGCCGATGTCGCCGTCCGCCAGGTCCTTCATCGAGGTGTCCATGGACTGGACGGCCTTCTCGATGGCCTTGGCGAGCTTGTCTTCCTCGGCGATGACCGCGTCGACGGTCATGCCGGTCTTGAACTTGATCTCGTCCAGGGCCTGCAGGTTGGTGGGATCGGAGACCGCCACGAACAGCTTGCGGCCGCGCTTGAACAGCGGCAGGGCGTGATGCTTCTCGATGAGCTGGGCTTCGACGTCCTTGAGCGGAGCCTGCCCCAGGTCGACCGCGTCCAGGTCGACGGCCGGCACCCCGAACTCCTCGGAGGCGGCGCTGGCCACGGCGCGGGCGTTGATCTTCTTGATGCGGACCAGGTAGCTGACCAGCAGCAGCTTCTCGGCGGCGGCATCGCGTTGCGCGTCGGCGGCATCGGCCTCCGACAGCAGTCCCGCGGCGACCAGCCGGCGCGGCAGGCCGGTCAAGTTCGTCTTGACGGTGGTCGTGGCCATTTTCCCTACCCTTAAGAGTCAGCGTTTTCGGCGCCCGGAACACGGGCTTCCCTGCCTAAGATAGTAGTGCGGGGAGGGCCAAATTGTCCAATTGGGACAGGGGTCTAGCGGGTTTCGGCACGCCCAGACCGGTCGCGCGGGTCCGGCGCGACCGCCCCAAAGCCCATCTGCGCCGGCCTCGTCAAAGTGGGCCATCCGACACTTCGTGTCATGCCTGAAATCCGGACCGCTGCCGTGCCCGAACCGGAAGGAGGGACGTCCTGGCATGGACTCGTCCTTGAGGCCGGTCGGCTCGGCCATCCGAGCCGGAGGCCGCTGATATACTCCTGCGGATGCCCATGGGCCTTTCGTCACCGTCCTCCTGGCTGCATCGAGCACTGCGTTATCGCCCAGGGCGGCTGGCCTGGGGCACCCTCAGCATCGGCGGCGGCCTGCTCCTGCAGGGGGTGCTGCAAGCAGCCATCCTCGTGGTACTCACCCGTTCCATGGGAGTCACCGAATACGGCGGCTTCCTGGCGGCCGTGGCGCTGGTCAGCCTGCTCGCCCCGGCAGCAGGCATGGGCTGTGGTTTCCTGCTGGTGCGGGACACGGCACGCGACCACTCCCGCTTCCCCGACGCCTTCGGGCGCGGCCTCACCATGTTGGCCATCACCACGCTGCCCCTGGTCGCGGTGGCCTTGCTGGCGGCGCATCTGATCCTGCCGCCCCAGGTGCCGACGAAGGTGGTGCTGTTGCTAGGGTTCTCGGAGCTGGTGTTCGCGCCGGCATGCGAGTTGGCGGCGCGCGCCTATCAGGGATTCGAACGCAGCGGCCGGTTGACCGTATTCAGGACCACCCTCTACGCGGTCAGGTTCGTGGTGCTGATCGCGCTGGTGGTGTGGACGCGGGTGGACATGTCCTCGGCCGCGCTCGGCTACCTCGGCTCCGCCGCCGCGGTGGCGGTCGTCACGCTGGCGATAACCCTGCATGAGCTCGGCGCGCCCAGGTTCCACTCCAAGGGCATCTTCGCCGGACTCGCCGATGGCTTCCACTTCAGCGTGAACTACGCCGCCTACCGCATCAATTCCGATGTGGACAAGGTGATGCTTTCCCGGCTGGTCGGGCTGGAGACGGCGGGTTTCGTCGGCGCCGCCTTCCGTCTCATGCAGGGCCTGTTGCTGCCGGTGCGAGCCCTGCTGGAGGCGGGATACGCCCGGCTGTTCCATGCCGGTGCGCGCGGCGCCGCGGCCAGCGTCAGCCTCTCGTCGAAGTGGCTCCCGATCCCGCTCATCTTCTCGGCCCTGGCGGGTCTCGGCATCTACTTCGGCGCGGGCCTGGCGCCACTGTTGTTCGGTCCCGACTTCGGCGGCTCGGCCCAGGTGCTGAGGTGGTTCGCGCCGTTCCCGCTGGTGTCGACACTGCACTACTGGCTGGACACCCTCCTCACCACCTGCAACCGGCAGCGCTACGTGGCCAGCGTGATGCTGATGGGCGCAGGCGTGAACATCCTGCTCAACCTGTGGTGGATACCGGTGTACGGCTGGCACGGCGCGGTGTGGGCGGCCTATTGCTCCGAAGCCATGATCATCGCCCTGTACTTGGCTGCGCTGCGGCGCGCGATGCGGGTGGCGTGATCCGCGGCCATCCGAAGGGCCGGCTGCAGATGTCCGTTATAATGACGTCACAGCGACCGGCCGGATACCCACATGACTGACGCCAAGCGGATACAGGCCGAGTGCGGGCCGCTGGCCGATGCCGCCGTCCCCGCCCAAGCCATGCCCGAAAGCGGGAGCTGCGGGTTGGATCTCTGGCAGTCACCCACCGCCTTGCGCTGGCTCGGCGACTATCTGCACGCGCAGCCCGCGCTCATCCAGGTCCGGGACGGGGCCCGGCAGGCCTCACTGTGTTGCCTGTTGCGCCGTCTGCCGCTCGGCAAGGCGCTCGCTTCCGCCTATCCCTATGCCGCCATCGTCGGCGACGCCGGCTTGTTCTGGGAGAACGGCACCGCCGTGGCTGCGGCGTTGCGCGCGCAGGGCGTGGTGCGTCTGGAGATGCCTTTCAGCGGCGAGTATGCCCACCAGGCCGATGCTATCGGCGGCAGGTTCCAACGGCGCGCGCGGCTGGATGCGATCCGGCACGTGCTGGATCTGGCGCCGGCCGGGCGCGATCCGGCTTGGCTCGCGGGACAGCTCGCGCCCAACACCCGCTGGGCGGTGCGCAAGGCCGAGCGCATGGGTGGCCGCATCCGGCCCGCGGTACCGGCCGACCTCGACGCCCTGCAGGCCATCTACGCGGCCGCCATGCGCTTCAAGGGCGCACCGGTGAACTACGGGCCGGAGCGCTTCCGCGGCATGCTGGAGCAGCTCTCGGCGGCGCACGCGGCGCGCATCTACCTGGGGGAGATCGCAGGACGGCCGGCTGGCCTGGCGGCGGTACTCGATGCCGGCATGTCCCGGCACCTGCTGCAGCTCGCGGTACTGCCGGAAGCGCAGTCGAGCCGCCTGAGCGACCTGCTGGTGAACACGGCGATCCTGGATTGCATCGCCCACGGCCAGCGCTATTTCGACTTCATGGCCAGCAGCCCGCAGGACACCGGTCTGGTGGCATTCAAGGCCAAATGGGCGGGCCGCGCCGAACCCATCCGCTACGCGGCGCTCACCAGCGACCCCCTATTCGATCTGGCCATCGATCTCGGTCGCTGGTGGAATATCCGCAGAGCCCGATCCGCGGTGCGGGCCGCACCAGAAGAAGAGGGTGCATGAGCGTGGGGCCCGGGCGCTATCAGGAGGTGGCGGAACTCTATGACCGTCTGGCACAGCACGGGGCCTACGGTACCCTCGCGCCGGGCAATCGGGGCGGCCGCAAGGGCGAATACGTGGCGAGCGTGTTCGACGCGGTGCTGCTTCCGCGTATCCGGGCCGGCGGGTTCCGCGCGTTGCTGGATTTCGGCTGCGGCACCGGCATATTCGCGCGCCAGGCCGCGGCCATGGTGGAAGAGCTGGCGGGCGTGGATGTCTCCCGCAACATACTCGCCGTCGCCGCTCAAGCCTGCGCCGGCTTGCCGAACGTCAGGTTCCTGCACACCGACGGCGAGCGCCTGCCATTCGATGGCGGCGCCTTCGACTGCATCGTGGCGCGCGAGGTGCTGTGCTACGTGCCCGATGGGCCGATCGAGGACACCTTCGCCGAGCTGTACCGTGTGCTACGTCCCGGCGGACGCCTGTTCGTGATCGACCAGGTCTCCGAGGCGCCGTACTGGCAGCACTATCCGGGCACTCCGCATCAGATCAAGCGTGCCCCGGGCGCCTTGGCCGATTCCGCCCGGCGCGCCGGATTCGCTCTCACCGAACATGCGGTGGTGCGCACGCCGCGCTTCCCCTTCGTCTATCTCGCCTGGTGGCATCTGGTGCCGCGCCGGGCCCTCCCCGTATTGGCCCGCCTCGAAGTGGCGTGGCACCGGCAGCGGCGGCGCCCCACGCGCCGCTGGTGGGATGATCTGTTCGTGTTCAGCAAGCGATGAACGCCGAGTTGCGGGACATCACGCGCGAGCGATACGCGGACTTCCTCCGCTCCGTCTCCCATTCCCTTTTCCAGAGTCCGGCGTGGCTCGAGTTGGTGGAACGGACCTATCCAGTGCGCTTCCATCCGCTCGGCTGCTTCGTGGACGGCGAGCTGCAAGCGGTGGTGCCGCTCCTGTCCCGCAAGCTCGGACCCGCGGTGCTGTGGGGCTCGCCGCTGCGCCAGTGCCCGGTACCGCCGGCTACGCCCCTGTGCGCGCCGTCCAGCCAGGCGGCATCGGTGCTGGCAGCGCTCCCGGCCTGGGTGAAACGGCAGCGCATCGGTTATCTGCAGGTCACGGTCCCTTCGCGTGTGGCAGCGGCATCCGACACCGGCGACTGGGTGGAACTCCTGGATAACCTGGAGCTTGAGCTACCGGTCTCGCTGGACGAGCTCTGGGGGCGTCTCGCCAAGAAGACTCGTTACACCGTGCGCCGCGCCATCAAGGATGGCGTCAAGCTGCACTGGGCATCCGCGCCGGCCTTCCTTGAGGCCCAGACTCGTCTGCTCCACGACACCTACGGACGCCAAGGTATCCGCCCTAACTATCCATTCCCCTTCTACCAGGCCTTGTTCGCACAGCGGCGCGAGACGGGTCTGCGCGTGCTGTACGCGAGCCATGCAGGCCGGATCATCGCCGCGGCCTGGGTGCTGGCGGATGCGGAGCGTTGCTACTATTGGGACGCCGCCACCGCCGATGAAGGCCGCGAGCTCAGCGCCAACCATGCCCTGGTGTGGACCCTGCTGCGCTGGGCCCACCGGCGCGGATGCAAGTCCGTGGATTTCGTCGGTACTGCCCGCGGCGGGCGCGCCGGTAGCCGGCCCGGCATCGGGCATTTCAAGCGCGCGATGGGCGCGGAGCCGGTGGAGTATCAGATCGTATATTGGTGTTCGCCCGCCTATCGCCTGGCGCTGGCGGCGTATCGCATCCTGGCACGCGTCAAGCGCGGGATCACATCCCTGAGGAGGAAGCCGGATGACGCAGAGTCCTGAAGCCCTGGAAGCGCGGCTGCAGCCGCCGAAGCCGGCTTCCTATCGCTTGCCTCCCGTGGTGCAACCTAACTGGGGGATCGGCGACATGCTGGGCGCCTGGCCGGCCGACCCCTACGAGGCGCTCCGCCGCGAGCTCTGCCGCCGCTACGGTGTACGCCACTGCCTGTTGCTCGACCGCGCCCGCTCGGGACTGTTCCTGCTCAGCGACGCCTTCGGCATCCGCGGCGAATGGATCATCAGCTCGCTCATGCATCGACCTTCCGCGGCCTTGTTGCTGGAGCAGGGTGGCGGGGTCGCGCTCGCCGACGTGGACGAACAGCTCTGCATCGATCCCGCCTCGGTACAGCGCATGCTCAGCCCGCGATCCCGCGCCATCCTCGCCACCCACACCTATGGCAAGACGGCTGACCTCGCGGCCTTGCGCAGGCACGCCGACCAGGCGGGCGTGCTGTTAGTGGAGAACGCGGTGCACACTCCCGGCAACCTGGACGTCCAGGGCAAGCCGGTCGGCTCCTGGGGCGATGCCACCATGCTGAGCTTCAACGTGGACAAACCCCTCGGCGGCATCCTCGGCGGCGCGCTGCTCACGGACCGTGACGATATCTGGCGCGCCGTGAGCGCGCACCCATTGGGAGCGGCCAACGCCAAGGAGACCCGCGAGCGCATCCTCACCACCTACCTGGCTTACCGCCTCAAGGCCTTGTTGCTGCGCCTGCCCCAGGGGCGGCGCTACCGGGCCGCCGCCGACGGCGTGGCGGAGATCGAGGCTTTCGCGGCGGACAGTTACCGGCGTTATACGCCGCGGCGCATCCATCGCCTGCAGGCGGCCGTGGCCTTGGCCTGCGTGCGCCGGGAAGACGGGTTCGTGGCGCGGCGTCGCCGCAATGCCGAGCGGCTGACCAAGCGATTGCAGGGCCTGCCCGGCCTGGCGTTGCCGGAGTCCACCGGGCCGCGGCCCCACGCCTACACCTATTATCCCGTGGTGCTGCGGGAGGGTTCCCGCTATGACTTGGGCGCGCGTCTGGCGGAAGCCGGTATCGAGACCAAATGGCGTTACTACCCCCTGCATCTGCAGCCGGGCTTCGGCGAGGTGCGGAAGGACGATCTCAGCAGGACCGAGCGCCTCTGGGGCCAACATCTGGTGCTGCCCGCCGGTGTGGGTACCGACGAAGAGGGGATAGATTATCTGGGTGACAGCCTGGCCAGGGCGCTGGCCTGAGCGGCCGGTCGGTTCAGGCTTCCGGTTTCTTCAGCGCGAACACGAACCCGGGTGAGAGGAAGGTCAGGGCGCCGATCATCCCGGAGGGGAGCCACCCCAGGGAATTCCACAGGACCCCATGGCGGCCGAAGTCGGCAGGATGTCCCAGCAGGTAGGGCAGCGCATTGGTGACCTCGAAGTCCGCCAACCAGTGCTGCAAGGTCCAATACGTCGCCGAATAGGCATCCAGCGGATGCTGCGAACCCAGGGCACGCATCAGCCTGAGCGCGGAGCGCCGCGGCAGCCAGTGCACGAACGGCCACAGGCAATGGGGTTCCACCGGGAACAGCAGGTTGGGGCCCGCGAAGTAGGCGACGCCGCCGGGACGCAGCATCTCATGCATGAAGCGGATCAGCCGGACCGGATCCGGCACGTGCTCATAGACCTGGTTACACACCACCACGTCGAAACTGCCGGCCGCCAACGGATGTGCGTCGTAGCTGCCCTGGATGAGCCGCAGGTTGCCATGCGCCTGCATGAGCTCCGGCCATTGCGGCCACGGTTCCGGATCGAGGCCCGTCACCTCTGCCACCTCCGCGGCCAAGGCGGCCGAGATGCCGCCGCTGCCGCAGCCCAGGTCCAGCCAGCGCGCCGCACGCAGGTCGCGTCCCGCGAAGTGGGACAGGACCTGGCGTATCACCGCCGCCTTGCGCCCGCGGCCGTCGTTGCCCCAACGCGGATTGTCGGCTTCCCGGTTCATCCAGCCGCCTGCCTGACGCCGGCGAGGAAGGCTTCCGCCGAGCGCCGCACGTCGAAGGCGGCCGCGGCTTTCGCGACACCGGGGGCGAAGTCGCCGGGCCCCGATGTCAGGGCCCGCTGCAGGGCGCGCACCAGGCCCGCGGCGCTGGCATCATCGGCAAGCACTCCGCAGGCGTAGTCCTGGAGTATCTCCGGGAGGTCGCCGACCGGGCTCGCGATCACCGGCCGCCCGACCTGCATGGCGTCGGAGAACACCACTGGCACGCTCTCTATCCGCGACGGGATCACCACGAAATCGGCCCAGCTGAACAGCTCATAGGCTGCAGCATGATCCAGGTACCCACCCATCTTGACCGGACGGCCGCCACGCACCAATGCCTCCACGCGCTGATGCACCTGTGCCTCCAGCGGACCGCCGCCGCAGAAGCGCAGCGCCTCGATCTTGGACCAGTCCGCATCGGTCAGCTGCGCCAGTGCCTCCAGCAGCAGGTCCGGTCCCTTGTTGGGATGCCAGCGTCCGAGGAACGCCAGCCGGTAAGGCGGCGCGCCCGCGAGACTGCGCGGTGCCGGTGCGCCGAAGGCACGGCTGCTGGGCAGGAAGCGGCAATCGCGGCCACTGATGCGGGACACCTCGGCCCCCAGCTTCAGGCCGTCGGCGAAGCGGTGCGAGGCATCGCGCAGCACCGACGCCAGGTAGCTGCGCACCAGCGGCAGCTTGCCGAGACTCCAGATATCGCTGCCCAACGCCCAGGTGCTGTAGGGGATACCGTGCTGGCGCGCTGCATGCCGCGCCCAGTCGCCGCAGGGCAAGGCCCAGAGCGCGAAAATGTGGTCCGGGCGTGCCGCGGCGCAGGATTCCCGCACCGCGCGTCTCCCGGCGGCGAGAGTATTCACGATGGGCAGCCAGTCGCCCGGCCGCAGCGGATTCAGCAGCGACAGGGGGAGGCGCGGCACCCGGAAGCGGCGCACCAGCAACTTGCCGCGCTGCTCCATGCCCGCTTCGAGCGCCGGCGCCACCACCTCCGTATCCACGCCGGACTCCGCCAGCGCCGCGGCGAAGTCGTGCACGAAGACTCCGGCGGCTGCCGCGCCTTCGCCGCTCTGGCTATAGGAGCTGCTGACCAGCAGGATCCTCATGCGGTCTTCGTCGCGATCAGTCGATAACCCATCGGCATGAACGGGTCCGCCGGCAGCAGCCTGGCCAGCAGCCAGCCGCCGAGGTTCGTGCAAGGGATGGCCAGCACTAACAACGGGAGCAGGGGCAAGGCCAGGCGCCGCCGCGTGAGCGTATCCAGTCCGGCCTTGGCCAGCGCGATGGCCATGAGCGATGCGGCGGTCTCGAGCGGATGGCCTTGCACGGTCTCTTCGGATGCTGCCAGTCCGTGCTGCGCCAGCAGCAAGCGCAGCCCATCCTGTGTCCAGCGCCGGTAATCGTTCGGCGCGTCATGTACCGGATACAGGAACGGCACCTGCAGTACCAGGCGGCCGCCCGGCTTGAGGACCCGGACCGCTTCCGTCAACGCCGCTTCCGGCGCCCGGAGATGTTCCAGCACGTCCAGCAGCAGCACCAGTTCCGCACAGGCGTCCCCGAAGGGCAGGTCGCAAGCATCGCCGAAGACTTCCGGCGCGCCGGCGTAGCCCTGCGCCACCGTAGGCGGGTAGTCGAGCCCCACATAGTGGGCGCGCGTCCCGATATCGGCGCTGAGCCAACGGTCACCGCAGCCGATATCGAGGACCAACCCGCGCGCGGCGCTCAGGACCGCAGCACGGGTCGCGGCCTGGCCGCGCAGTACCAGCCATTGCGGATGCAGCGGCGTGCGCGCCAGCGGCTTGAGCGATCGGCGCAGGCGGGCGAACAGCATGCTAGGCGGCCGCCGTGCCCGCCGGCGGGTAGGACACGCGAAGCCGCCTCTCCAAGTTCATCCCCGGCCGGAGTTGGAGTACAGCAGGTTGGTGATCTGCTCCGAGACCAGGCCGATCAGGAACACCAGCACCGAGGTGATGAACAGCAGCACGCTCATGTTGGTGAGGCGATGGTCCGTCAGGAACGTATAGAGGTAGTAGCCGAAGCTGGTCACGAAGAATGCCAGGCTGATGGGCGCGAACAGCTTCAGCGGCGAGTAGAGGGTGCCCACCTTGAAGATGATCAGCAGGAAGCGCACCCCGTCGCGCAGCGGCCGGATGTGGCTCTTACCTTCGCGCTGGCTGGCCTGGATGGGCACGTAACCCACCCGGTAGCCGGCACGGAAGAAGGTCATGGTGATGGTGGTGGGATAGGAGAAGCCGTTCGGCAGCAGGTATAGGAACTCGCGGAAGCGCGCCGCATCCACCGCGCGGAAACCGGAAGTGAGGTCCTGGATGCGATGTCCGACGATCCAGCTGGCCAGCACGTTGTACAGGGTGTTGGCGGCATAGCGGCCCATGGAGGCCTGGGAATCGCCGGTACGGGCTCCCACCACCATCTCGTAGCCCTGGGCATGCAGCTCCAGCAGCCGTGCCACATCGGCGGGTGCGTGCTGTCCGTCGCCGTCCATGCAGACGATGGTCGAGCCTGAAGCGGCGCGCACCCCGGACTTCACCGCGGCGCCGTTGCCGACGGAATAGGGGTGGCTGACGACGCGCGCGTCCGCGGCGCGCGCCAGGTCGCCGGTGCCGTCGCTGGAGCCGTCATCCACCACGATGAGCTCGGCCTCGGGATGGAGGCGGCGCAGCTCCGCGAGCACGGCGGGGAGGCCGCGGGACTCGTTCTTCGCCGGGATGACGATCGTCAGTCGCGCTTGGTTGTCGCTCATGCACCGCAGCCGGTGTGGACTCGCATCAATATAACATCTATCGGCGCGGGGCCGCGGCGGGCGCCAGCTCGTCGATCTGTTGCTGCAAGTCGGTGATGACGGGATCCAGGTGGCCGAGGTAGTTCAGGAGCTTCAAGCCTTCCAGATCCTCGCGGGCCAAGGCCGCATCATGCAACGCGATGTCCATGGTCACCAGGTTCTCCCGGTACTGGGGCTCCCTGGGCACCAGCGCGGCGGCCTTCGCCATCAGCGCACGAGCGGCGTGCGGGTCGTCGTAGATGAAGGACTCGAAGTTGCCGTCGATCACCAGGATGTTGGCGCGCATCTCCGGCTGCTGAGCCAGGCGCGGGTTGGCCAGCGCCGAGCTGAAGATGTGGCGCATGTCCGCCGGCGGCACCACGCAGTTGTGCTTGTCCACGCAGTCGCCCAGCGCGGCGAGGCCCTGGATATCGGACGCGGCGAGCTTGCGGTCGCTCAGCTTGTCGGCGATGCGCGGCAGCACGTCCGGGTCCACCTTGTGCTTGATCTGGGCCTGCACCAGCACCAGCGACACGTCGGCGATGACGGTGGAATGCGGCACCACCGACGCGTCCCTGAGGGTGCGCACGGCGTTGTCGTACTCGTCCGTGTCGGTCATGAGCGCGAGGTTCGCGTAGGTCTGGCCCAGCATGTAAGTGGCATAGGGCGACTGCGGATGGTGCCGCGCCTCGGCGGCGGCGAAGCTGAGGTTGTCGCGCCAATCGTAGGCGCGCGCCCAGGTGACGGTGGTGCAGAGCGCCAGCGCCACACCGGTCACCGTCCAGCGCAGGGCGCGCAACGGGTCACCGCGCTTCAGCGGCGCCAGCAGCGACAGCGCCGCCAGGATCAGCCCGAGGTCCGGCAGATAACAGCGGTGTTCGTAGGCCAGCTCCAGGGGGAAGATGGTGGATTCCATGAGTTGGCCGCCCAGGAACCATGCGATGCCCAGTGCCACCAGCGGGGCGCGTCTGCGCAGCACCACACAGGCCGCCACCAGCGCGGCCAGTCCCAGCAGCGACAGCAGGGTGGTGGCAGGGTCCAGCAGGCCGTGGGACACGGCGATGTCGTCGTGGTAGAGGCCGAGTTCGCCGGGGTAGGGCAGCAGCGTCCAGCGGATGTAGAGCCACACCACGCGGCTCTCGGTGAGCAGCCGTTCGCCGAGGCTGAAATCGCGGCCATCGAAGTTCACCACCCCGCCGCCGTGGCGGAACAGCGCCCAACTGAGGCCGAGGCAGCCCGGCAATAGCAGGCAGACGGCGTAGAAGGCCGTGATGCCGCGGTGCAGGCGGCCGTCTTCACGCCGGAAGCGGAACACGAAGCATTCCACCGCCAGGGCGTAGACGGGCAGCAGCGCGCCCGATTCCTTGCATAGCACCGAGATGAAGGTGAGGGCTGGCACGCCGAGCCACAACAGCAGCGTGCCGGTGCGGTCGTCGCGCTGCCGGCCGCCGAGGTAAGCATGCAGCCCCAGCAGCACGAACAGGCTGGAGAGGGCGGTCTCACGCTGCACCACGTACAGCACCGGCATGGCATTGAGCGGATGCAGTAGCCAGAACGCCGCGGCGATGCAGGCGAGCCACTCGCGATGCGCTGGGTCCACGGGCGTGGCCGAACGGCGGCCCCAGGCGGCCAGCAGGCGGCGCAACAGCATCCATACCAAAAGGGCATTCAGGAGATGGATGGTCAGGTTGGTGAGCTTGAAGGCGCCGGCGTCATTGGGACCGGTGAAATAGGCGTTGAGCGCGAAGCTCAGCATGCTCAGCGGGCGCATCGCGGGGCCCGCCTGGAAGGAGAACATGGCGTGGCTCAGCGACTCCCAGTCCAGGTGGTGGATGGCGATGGCGGAGTTGTCCACCACGTTGGTGTAGTCGTCGAGGGCGAAGTCACCCTTCAGGCCTGGCGAATAGACCGCGACCGCCGCGAGCAAGCAGAGCAGGAGGAACAGCGGTCGCAGGGGCAGGTTTTTGCGCATCTGTCGGGGACTTGGGGGCCCGGGGCGGGACGGCAGATTCTATACGGTGAGCTCTCCCGCGGGATAGCTGGAGATCAGGGGTCCGCGCCGGTCTGCCGGCGATATTCAGCTTCCAGGGCGGCGAGCTCGCCCCGGAAACGGAAGTCACCTATGCGGCGCATGGCCTCCAGCTCGGCACGCGCATCCTTGGTGTCGCCGTAGTGCAGCAGCATGTTCGCCATGTTGTAGCGGAGCGGGGACCTGCCGGGGCAAAGTGCCACGGCGCGGTGCATGGCTGCCAGGGCCTCCGGGATCTCATCTGTGTCCTCCTGGAACCGCGCATAGGTGTTCCAGGCGTCGGCGGCGTAGCAGGGGTTGCTGCTGACGCGGGGGTTGGCAAGGACGGCGTGATAGACCGCGCGGATGTCCGCGAACAGGGGCTGGTAATCCTGTGAGGTCAGCGTGAACAGGGATTGCAGCGCCAGCTGCACCGTGGAGGTCGGTTTCGCGTCATAGCCGCGTCCGGCTGCCATCTGCAGCCGCGCCCCCGCTGCCGCGAGGTCGCCGATGCGGGCATACATGTAGGCCAGTCCCACGTCCTGGTTGATGCTGCCCGGATCCACGCGCTTGGCTTGTTCAGCGGCCGCCACCGCGGCGGGGATCAAGCGCTTGTCGCCGGTGTTGGTCACGTAATTCATGTAGGCCCACTGCAGCTCCGTCACCGCGCGGGGTGACTCCGAATGATGCTGGGCCTCGGAGCGGGCCAGATCCAACTCCGAACGCCAGTCGAGGGCACGCACCGCCGTCGCCGAGGCCAGCAGCAGGCAGGCGGCCACGAGTCCCATGGCTACCAGGGAACGGTTGGCCGTGTCCCGCGCCATGCCGTATACGCCACCGGCGCAGGCCAGCAGCACGCCGAAGATCGGCAGGTAGTTGCGATGTTCGAACACCAGTTCCAGCGGCAGCACCGTCGATTCCATGAGATGCCCGCCGAGGAACCACAGCACCGCGAAGCTGAAGAGCGGCGCACGGCGGCGGCAGGCCAGGGCGCCCACCAGCAGGCCCACGACCATCAACACGCTGGGAAGTGTGGCGAAGGGCCGGAGCAGGCCCTGCGAAGTGGCGATGTCGTCGTGATACAGGCCGAGCTGGCGCAGGTCAGGCAGGAAGGTCCAACGCAGGTAGTCCAGCAGGATCCGGCACTCGCTCAGGATCCGCTGGTACGGGGTGAAATCGCGGTTGATGTAACCGGCGAAGAAGAATCCTGGCTTGAAGGCGAGCAGGGTGCCGGCCGCCAGCAGCGGCAACAGCAGGAACACGCCGAAGAAGCCCAGCACCTGCCGCTCACGCCTGCCCTCCCGGCCGCGGAACTCTAGCAGCGTGAACTCGATCACCAGCAGGTAGACCGGCACCAGGGCCGCGGTCTCCTTGCAGAGCATGCCGAGCACCATGCACAGGGGCGTGGCGAGCCATAGCCACAGCTTGCCGGCGCGGGTCTGCAGGCCGCGGCGCCTGGCGGTGAGATAGCACAGCATCGCCGCGACGCTGAACAGCGCCGACAGGGAGGTCTCGCGCTGCACCACATACAGCACCGCGGTGACGTGGAGCGGATGCACTACCCAGAGCGTCGCCGTGGCCAGGCTCAGCCAGCGGATGGAGGTCTCGTCCAGCGTCAGCCGGCCCCGCGCGGCGATGATACGGAAGATTTCACGGGCCAGGAAGGCCAGCGACACGCCGCAGACCAGATGGATCAAGACGTTAGTGAGCTTGAACCCCAGGGGCGAAAGGCCGGTGAACTGGGCGTTGAGCATGAAGCTCAGCATGCTGAGCGGACGCAGTAACCCCCCGACCGGGGCGGAGAACAGGGCGCTGAAGAATTCGGCGAAGCCGTGATGGGCGCCGCTGACGGCGGGATTGCCGACGATGCTGCTGAAGTCATCGAATACGAAGTCGCCGGGCAGGCCTGGGAGATATACCGCCACGCCCAGCAGCATGGCGGCGAGGCAGGTCAGCAGGAACCAGTTCTGATGCGCCCATCTCGTCACGGGGTCTACCTCGGTTCGAGGCCGGAAAAAAACATGCCCCGCGGATGCGGGGCATGTCTGGCATCAATGGATGCTAAGCGAGATCAGGCGGGACCGTTGATATCGCGGCAGGAAGCCGGCAGATACTTCGGGTCGACGCCAGCGGTGCCAGCCGGGCCGCAATGCCAGGTGCTGCCGCCGTCTTCGGTCCAGATCTCCACGGCCTTGCTGGCGATGTTCTTGTTCACACCAGTAGCCTTCATGGTGGCGGTGATGCCATAGGTGCTGTTGGTCGGCACGGTCGCCGGGCCGAGCACGGTGGTCACGTAACGGCCAGCACCGGCGGTCTGGGACGCGCTGGAGGTGCTATAGACCGAGCCCAGGCTCGCCGGCCAATGGCTGTTGTTCTGGTAGAACTCGGACAGGCCGACTTCGCCGCCGCCGGACAGCTGGATGCCTTCCGACATCTGCGAACGGGCGATGTAGTCCTGATAGGCCGGGATGGCGATGGCCGCCAGGATGCCGATGATCGCGATCACGATCATCAATTCGATGAGGGTGAAACCCTTCTGCAACGTCTTCATGGATGACTCCTCGAGGTGTTGACGGTCAAATCTGAACGGAATCTCTGGAGCGCCGACTTTACACTCCCACTTCTAGAGTAAGCAACCTTCGTGCCAAGATTTCACTCTTTCAAAACAATGACTTAGGAATCTTTTGAGGTACACGTCCGTGTCAGTTGCTGACAATCCATGTCACATTATGGTCAGTCCCCGCGCCACGCCTGGGGTTCACTCCAGGCCGAGCTTCTTGATGCGGTAGCGCAGCTGCCGAAAGCTCATCCCCAACAACTTGGCCGCCGCGGTCTTGTTATAGCGAGCCTGTTCCAGGGCCTTCTTGATGGCTTCCTTCTCCACCTCGTCCAGGTGCTTGCCTAGGGGCTGGCTCGGCGCCGGTGTGGCCGCGGCTTCTTGCCCGTCCTTGTCGGCCGGCGCTTGCAGATGGATGTCCGAGGCACGGATGAGATCGCCCTCGGCCAGGGTAGTGGCGCGTTCCAGGATGTTCTCCAGCTCGCGTACGTTGCCGGGGAAGCTATGGGATTGCAGCAGCGCGGCAGCATCCGCGGCGAGTTTCGCCGGCTTCTCGTCGCCGGCGGAGAGCCGCGCCAACACGTGTTCCGCGAGCAAGGCGATGTCTTCAGGCCGCTCCCGCAGCGGCGGCACCCGAAGCTCGATGACGTTGATGCGGTAGTAGAGGTCCTCGCGGAACTTGCCGGCACGCACCAGTTCGTTGAGGTTGCGGTGGGTGGCGGAGAGGATGCGCACGTCCACCGCGGTCTCGCGCTGGGCACCCACGGCGCGGATGGCCTTCTCCTGGATCACCCGCAACAGCTTCACCTGCATGGACAGCGGCAGTTCCGCCACCTCGTCCAGGAACAAGGTGCCGCCCTGGGCGGCCTGGAACAGGCCGTCCTTGTCCGCCACCGCGCCGGTGAAGCTGCCCTTCCTGTGGCCGAAGAACTCGCTCTCCATCAGCTCGCCGGGGATGGCGCCGCAGTTCACGGCGACGAAGGCGTTCTCGGCGCGCGCGCCGTTCTCATGGATGAGCCGCGCCACCAGTTCCTTGCCGGTGCCGGACTCGCCGCTGATGTGCACCGGCGCCTGGCTGCGCGCCACCTTGGCCACCATGCTGCGCACCTGCTCGATGGCGGGCGAACGGCCCAGGAGGCGCGTCGCGCCACGGCCCTCGGTCTGGCGCGCCTCACGCAGCTTGAGGGCAGTGCTCACCAGCTTGCGCAACGCCGCGAGGTCGACAGGCTTGGAGACGAAGTCGAAGGCGCCGTTCTTCAGCGCCTGCACCGCGGACTCCACGTTGCCGTGTGCGGTGATCACCGCCACCGGCAGCTGCGGCGCGTGCTGCTGGATGTAGCTGACCAGCTGCAAGCCGTCGCCATCGGGCAGCTTCATGTCGGTGAGGCAGAGGTCCGGGGCGCGGGAGCGCAAGGCGGCACGGGCTTCGTCGAGGTCCGCGGCCAGCACGCAATCCACGTCCATGCGCGTGAGCGTGAGCTCCAGGAGTTCGCGGATGGCGGGCTCGTCGTCCACCACCAGGGCCAGGGGTCTGCGTAGGCTCACGTCAACCAGCCTTCGGGTGCGCCGAACTCGATGCGGAAACAACTGCCCCCCTGGGGACGCGGCGCATAGGACAGGTGGGCGCGGTTACATTCGCAGAGTTCGCGGGCGATGAACAGTCCCAGGCCGGTGCCGCGCGGGTCGGAGGTATAGAAAGGCTCGAAGATGTGTTCCGCCACCTCCGGCGTGATGCCGGGCCCGCGATCCAGCACCTCCAGGTAGCCCGCACCCTGTGCCGCCAGGGGGCCGATGCGATATTCCACTCGTGCCTCGCCTTCCAGGCCGCGACGGCCGTGATGCAAGGCGTTCTCCGAGAGGTTCCACACGATCTGGTGCAGGTGGGTCGGATCCACGCGCATGCGCGGTAGCTGGCGGTATTCGGCGTGCAGGGGCACCGACTCCGGCGCCAGGCTGTGGCGGTCGCGGAACTCAGCGATGAAATCCTTGAGCCACGCGGTCACGTCCAGCTCCTCGGCGCGCGTGTTGTCGCGACGCGAGAGCTGCAGGATGTTCTCGACGATGCGTTCCATGCGCGCCGCATGCTCGTCGATGATCTCGATGAGGCGCTTGTCGCCGCCGTCGATCTTGGGCGACTCCGCCAACAGCTGGTTGGCATGGCTCACCGCCGACAAAGGGTTGCGGATCTCGTGGGCGATGCTGGCGGTGAGGCGGCCCAGCGTCGCGAGCTTGGTCTGCCGCACCTGCTCGGCCACCGCGCTCGCGTCCTCCAGGAAGATCAGCGCGCCGCCGGCGCGGCTGCGGCCGATGCCGGCGAAGCTCGGGATCAGCGGCCGGCCGTGGGGCGAGACCACCGTGGCCGGGCGCGGCGATTCGCCGCGCCGCCAGGATTCCAGTTCCGCCTGCAGGCGCGGCGCGGTCTCCGCCAGCGCCCGCCGGTTGTCGGGCTCGACGTGCAGGCTCTCAGCCGCGGCACTGTTGAGCATGCGGATGCGGTCCTGCTCGTCCACTACCAGCACGCCGGAGCGCATGTGCTGGATCACGTACTCGTTGATCTCCGAGAGATTGGCGAGGTCGAGGCCGCGCTGCTCCGCCAGGGCCTCGCTCTCGCGCAGGCGCATGCCCACGTACTGGCCGCCCAGGGCCGCGGCGAACAGGATCACGCCGATGATGCCGGCCTGGGTGTAGCCGCCCTGCTCGCCGGTGCCGTAGAGGATGACCAGTCCCTGTTCCAGCAGCACCGCCAGCGCCGCCACCGCGGCGAAGGCCACGCTCATGCGCCGCGACAGCAGCACGCTGTTGATGGAGATGGTGATGAACAGCAGGCTGCCGAGGCCGCTGGCGGCGCCACCCGAGGCATGCATCAGCAGCACCACGGCGGTGATGTCGGCGGCGAGCTGCGTATAGGTCTGCAACAGCAGGCCGGGGCGGCGCGCGCTCACCGTGAAGGTGGCCAGCGCGCCGAAGCAGGCATACATGATGCCGGTCCAGAGGAACAGGCCGGGGTACACGTCGCCCAGCAGGCGCGGGTTGCGGTCGCTGAAGAACAGCGCCACCACCATCCCGCCCACCACCATGCGGAACAGGTTGACGATGTTGAGCAGGCGCCAGGCGGCGGTCTCGGCGGGGGAGACGTCCGGGACGCTCTGTGGCTGCGGCGTGGCGTTCATGCCCTGCGCGGACCTCTGCCTTTGCACATGCCGGGGCTTTGCTTCAAAATACCGCTCCTCCCACCAGCCCGAAATCCCCAAGCCCATGAACCTGCACGAATATCAGGCGAAACAGTTGTTCGCAGAATACGGCATCCCGGTGCCCCGCGGAATGCCGGCCAAGAACGCCGGTGAAGCGGTGAACGCGGCCCAGACCCTGGGCGGCAGCCTGTGGGTGGTGAAGGCCCAGGTGCACGCGGGTGGCCGCGGCAAGGCCGGTGGCGTGAAGCTCTGCCGCAGCACCGCCGAGGTGCGCGCCGCCACCGAGGCCATGATCGGCCAGCGCCTGCACACGCACCAGACCGGCCCCGAAGGCCTGCCCATCAACTCCGTGATCGTGGAGGCCGGCTCCGACATCGCGCGCGAACTGTACCTATCTGTACTAGTCGATCGTGCGCGTGAGCAGGTGGTGTTCATGGCTTCCGCCGCCGGCGGCATGGACATCGAGGAAGTGGCGGCCAAGACCCCCGAGCAGATCTTCCGCGTGTGGATACACCCGGCCGCGGGCATCCAGCCCAACCAGGTGCGCGAATTGGCTTTCGGCCTGGGCCTGACCAGCAAGGAACACATGGCGGCCTTCGGCAAGATCGCCGAGAGCCTGTACAAGCTCTTCATGGAGCGCGACGTGAGCCTCGTCGAGATCAACCCGCTGATCGTCACCAAGGACGGCCGGGTGCTGGCGCTGGACGCCAAGCTCAACCTGGACGACAACGCACTGTACCGCCAGCCCAAGCTCGCGGCCATGCGTGACGACCGGCAGGAGGACGAGCGCGAGTCCCAGGCCCGCCAGCATGACCTCAACTATGTGTCCCTGGATGGCGACATCGCCTGCATGGTTAATGGTGCCGGTCTCGCCATGGCCACCATGGACATCATCAAGCTGCACGGCGGAGCCCCGGCCAATTTCCTCGACGTGGGCGGCGGCGCCACCACCGAGCGCGTCACCGCGGCCTTCAACCTGATCCTGTCCAACAAGTCGGTGAAGGCCATCCTGGTCAATATCTTCGGCGGCATCGTGCGCTGCGACCTGATCGCGGAAGGCATCATCAACGCGGTCAAGGGCGTGGGTGTGCAGGTACCCGTGGTGGTACGCCTGGAAGGCACCAACGTGGAGCAGGGCAAGAAGCTGTTGAAGGACAGCGGCCTCGCCATCATCCCCGCCAACGACCTCACCGACGCGGCCAAGAAAGTGGTCGCCTCGATCAAGGGCAAGTAAGAGATACCCATGAGCATCCTCGTAGACAAGAAGACCAAGGTCATCTGCCAGGGCTTCACCGGCAAGCTGGGGCGAGGCGGCTGAAGAAACATGCCAGCGGCATGTTTCGCGCCGCCGAGCGCCCGGCCAGGGATGGCCGGGCTGGTCAAGGCACCAGGGATGGTTCAGTGGACCCTACATAGAAAAGAATTTGAGGAATTGAAGTAATGAGCATCCTTGTAAACAAGAAGACCCGTGTGATTTGCCAGGGGTTCACTGGTAAGCAGGGAACTTTTCATTCTGAACAGGCCATCGCCTACGGCACCAAGCTGGTGGGCGGCGTGACCCCCGGCCGCGGCGGCGAGAAGCACCTGGGACTACCGGTGTTCAACACCGTGCACGACGCGGTCAAGGCCACCGGCGCCGAAGCCAGCATGATCTACGTACCGGCGGCCTTCGCCGCCGACGCGATCCTGGAAGCGGCGGATGCCGGCATCAAGGTGATCGTCTGCATCACCGAGGGTATCCCGGTCACGGACATGATCAAGGTCAAGGCCGCGATCAAGGACAAGGACTGCGTGCTCATCGGCCCCAACTGCCCGGGCATCATCACCCCCGGCGAGTGCAAGATCGGCATCATGCCCGGTCACATCCACCGCAAGGGCAAGATCGGCATCGTCTCGCGCTCCGGTACCCTGACCTATGAGGCTGTGTTCCAGACCACCAACCTCAAGCTCGGCCAGTCCACCTGCGTCGGCATCGGCGGCGACCCGGTGCACGGCATGAACTTCATCGACGTGATCAAGCTCTTCGAGAAGGATCCGCAGACCGAAGGCATCATCATGGTCGGCGAGATCGGCGGCACCGACGAGGAAGCCGCGGCCGAGTACATCAGGCAGCACGTGACCAAGCCGGTGGTGGCCTACATCGCCGGCGTGACCGCGCCCCCGGGCAAGCGCATGGGCCACGCGGGCGCCATCGTCTCCGGCGGCGCCGGCACCGCCCAGGCAAAGTTCAAGGCCCTAGAGAAGGCTGGCGTGAAGACCACCCATTCCCCGGCGGAGCTCGGCAGCACCATGGCCAAGCTCATGAAGGGCGGTAAGGGCAAGAAGGCTGCCAAGAAGAAGCCTGCCAAGAAAGCTACGCCTAAGCCCAAGAAGAAGACCGCGAAGAAGAAGGGCCGTGGCCGCCGCTGAGCCGCTGATGCTTCCGCGCATCTGAATACACCATGAGTGCGTCCCTACGTATCGCCATGGCGCAGCTCGATCTCCCGGTGGGAGACGTGGCCGGGAACGTCCAGCGCATCCTGGACGCCTGCGCCGAGAGCCGTGACCGGCTCAAGGCGCAGCTGGTGGTGTTCCCCGAGCTCGCCGTCACCGGCTATCCGCCGGAAGACCTGTTGTTCAACGCCGATTTCCGCGCCGAAGTGGAGGCCGCCGTGGCGCGCCTCGCCTCCGGTATCCAGGGCATCCACGCGCTTGTCGGTTATCCGCTCTACGCGGATGGCCGCATCTTCAACGTGGCGGCCATGCTGGGCGAGGGCCGGGTCAAGGCCGTCTACCGCAAGGCCGAACTCCCCAACTACGAAGTCTTCGACGAGAAGCGTTACTTCGGCACCGGTGACGCCACCGCAGTAGTGGATGTGGCGGGTTTCGCCGTGGGTCTCAACGTCTGCGAGGACGTCTGGCACACGGAGCCCGCCAAGCGCGCGGCCCAGGCCGGC
>DASXYJ010000063.1:0-2996 GCA_036502565.1 Gammaproteobacteria bacterium | reverse complement strand
CAGAAACTGATGTCGCGCATGGGCCCCATGGGCCAGGGCATGGCCGCGGCGGTCGGCAAGGGCTTCGCCATCAAGACCACCAGGCAGAGCTACCGCAACCTGGCGGCGGTGACCGAGACCGACACCCTGAAATCCATCAGCACCGGCGGCGTGGACGCGGGCCTGTTCTCCGTCCCCGCGGGTTACACCCAGACCACCATGCAGGAGATGATGCAGGGTGGCGGGCACCCCTGATCGATAGCTTGGAAGCCGATGAAGAGAAACCCCGCCGAAGCGGGGTTTCTTTTTTAGGCGAGTAGCTGCTTCACGCGATGGTGCAGCGGGCTTGAGCGCGGGAAATGCGCCAGCAGGAATTCCATCTGGTCCGCCAGGATGCGGCGGCCCTTCAGGAAGATGTACTCGGCGTGGTTGGGAGTGAACGGGATGGCCAGCAGCTGCATGCGCGCCTCTTCCGGCGTGCGCCCGGCCTTGTGGTTGTTGCAGCGCTTGCAGGCCGCCACCACGTTGTTCCAGCTGTCCTGGCCGTCGCGGCTCAGGGGCGTCACGTGCTCACGGGACAGCTCGCCCGAGGAGAAGCGCTTGCCGCAGTACATGCACACGTGGGCATCGCGCTTGAACAGGGTGTGGTTGTTGAGCGGCGGCACGTAGTGCTTGCGCGCCTTGGCCGAGGCGATGCTGTTGCCGTAGGTGGCGATGATGGAGTTCACTTCGATGACGCTGCGCCGGCCGCTCTTGGCGCAGATGCCGCCGTGCAGGCGATACAGCAGGCTGCCGTAGCTGTAGGCCACCTGCTCCAGGTGGTACAGCCTCACGGCATCCTGATAGTCGATCCACTCCAGCGGCATGCCGGCCGCGTCGGTGCGGAGCACTTCTTGGGAAAGGTCGTACACCCTATATCCTCAAGGCCCTGAATGAGCTGGGCAAAATATTGCAGTAATAAGGTTAAAAAGCAACGACAAGCCCAAGTCAGGCAGGCCGAAACCGCCCCGGCAGCCGGTGCCAGGGACCAATAAGCACGCTAAACTGCTCCCGGCCCCAAAAAGACGGGAAAACCCATGGCCATCAAGCTTTTCGTGCCCCTGGAACGGAACGGAGACGAGCGCCGCGTCGCTTTGTGTCCGCCCGTCGCCGCCAAGCTCAAGACCCTGGGGGTCGAGTTGATGCTGGAACCAGGCGCCGGCGAGACCGCCGGTTTCCCGGACCGGCTGTTCCCGGACGCCCGCCTCCTCGGCGCCGCCGATGCCGTCCCGCTCGCCGACGTGGTGTTCCGGGTGACGCCACCCGGCCTCGCCAACATCCCGCGCATGCGTGCCGGTTCGGTGCTGGTGTCGTTCCTCTCACCCCACAAGGATCCGGACCGCATCAAGGCGCTGCGCGACGCGCGCGTCACGTCCTTCGCCATGGAACTGGTGCCGCGCATCTCCCGCGCCCAGGCCATGGACGCACTGTCTTCGCAAGCCGCCGCCGCCGGCTATAAAGCCGCGCTGCTGGCCGCCGAGAAACTCGGCCGCTTCTTCCCCATGCTCACCACCGCCGCCGGCACCATCCGTCCGGCCAAGGTGCTGGTGGTGGGTGCCGGTGTAGCAGGCCTGCAAGCCATCGCCACCGCACGCCGCCTGGGTGCCATGGTGGAAGGCTATGACGTGCGCGCCGCAGCGCGCGAGCAGGTGGAATCCCTCGGCGCCAAGTTCGTGGACACCGGCGTCTCGGCGGAAGGCACCGGCGGTTATGCCCGCGAGCTGACCGCCGAGGAGAAGCAGAAACAGCAGGACGCCCTGGCCAAGCACGTGGCGCTCGCCGACGCGGTGATCACCACCGCCGCCATCCCCGGCCGCCCTGCCCCCAAGATCGTGTCCAAGGCCATGGTGGAAGCCATGAAGCCCGGTGCGCTCGTCTTGGATCTCGCCGCCGAGACCGGCGGCAACTGCGAGCTCACCCAGCCCGGCCAGGACATCTGGCATGGCGCAGTGCTGGTATCCGGACCGCTGAACCTGCCGAGCCTGCTCGCTGAGCACGCTTCCGACATGTACGCCCGCAACCTGCTCAATTTCTTCACGCCGCTCGTCAAGGACGGCACCATCTCCATAGACTGGAACGATGAGGTCTACGCCAAGAGCGCCCTGACCCACGACGGCAAGATCGTCCATGAGCCCACGCGCAAAGCGATAGAGGGAGCCTGAACATGATCGACGGCTTCATCGCCTTATATATCTTCATGCTCGCCGGCTTCACCGGCTACGAAGTCATCTCACGTGTGCCGGTGATCTTGCACACGCCCCTCATGTCCGGCTCCAACTTCGTGCACGGCATCGTGTTGGTGGGCGCCATGGTGGCGCTGGGCCAGGCCCAGGGACCCGTGGAACAGGTGATCGGCTTCATGGGCGTGGTGCTGGCCGCCGGCAACGCGGTGGGCGGCTACGTGGTGACGGAGCGCATGCTGGAGATGTTCAAGGTCAGTGGGAAGGGCAAGCCATGAACCTCCCCCCTGCGCTCCTGGACGACATCATCCAGGGCACCTATTTCCTGGCAGCGGTGCTGTTCATCTTGGGTCTGAAGCGCATGAGCAGCCCCAAGGGCGCGCGCGGCGGCATCGTCTGGGCCGGCGTCGGCATGCTGGTCGCCACGCTCATCACCTTCCTGTCCCCGGGCATGCACAACTTCGGCCTGATGCTGGCCGGCATCCTCATCGGCGGCATCGCCGCCTGGTTGAGCGGCAAGCGCGTGGCCATGACCGCCATGCCGCAGATGGTGGCGCTCTATAACGGCATGGGCGGCGGCGCGGCGGCAGCCATCGCCGCGGCGGAACTTCTGCATCCGGAGAACCTCGGCATCGCAGCCCGTACCCTGGCCGCGGTGGGCGCGCTCATCGGTACCGTGTCCTTCAGTGGCAGCCTCATCGCCTTCGCCAAGCTGCAGGGCCTCATCAACAAGTCGCTGCGCTTCAAGGGCCAGCAGCTGGTGAACGGTCTGGTGTTCCTGCTGGCGGTGGTGCATGG
>DASXYJ010000062.1:0-6409 GCA_036502565.1 Gammaproteobacteria bacterium | reverse complement strand
ATGGGCGATGAGCAGCTGCGAGCCCTTGAGGTCGTAGCCCGCCAGGGTGCCGTGGCCGCTGATGCGCGTGACCTTGCCGCTGGCCGCGTCGATGGTGAACAGCGCCCGGTCGCCCCAGTCTTCGGTGGAGGTATAGAGAGTGGCGCCGTCCGCCGAGATCTGCAGCGAGCCCGCGCCGTGGTCCCACTTGGGATCCACCTCGTGGGTCGTCCCGGTGGCGATGTCGCGGGCCATGATGCCGAAGTGGTCCGCTTCGAAGCCCGGCACCTTCATGGCCAGGTAATAGAGGGTCTTGCCGTCCGGCGATACCAGCGGCGAGCCGTCCCAGGCCTTGTTGGCGGCGGTGAGGTCGGTGGGCTTCGCCGAGCCATCCGCGGGCACCGAGTAGATGTCGAAGTTGGTGGACCAGGGCTCGCCGGCGCCCGCGTCACGGGCGTCGAAGTACACGCTGCTGCCGTCCGGCGCCCAGCTGTATTCGCTGTCGTCGCCCTCCGGCTTGGAGGGCACGTCTGCGTCCAGCCCGTGGCTCAGCCACGCCGGCTCGCCCGTGAGCTTGCCGTCGGCGCCGAAGCTCGCGGCGAACAGTTGCGAGCGGCGCCCGTCCATCCACACGTTCCAGTGGCGGACGAAGAGGTGGTCGTAGAGCTTGCCGCTGGCCTTATCGGCGGCGCGCGCATCCAGCTTGGCCTTGCTGCAAGCGAGGTCAGCGCAGTCCACGAACACGTCCATGGAGATGAGTACGCGCTTGCCGTCCGGCGAGAGCTTGTAGTTGTTCACTTCCAACGGGTAGTCGCTGAGCTGCTCGGGCGCGGCCCCGGCAGCGGCGGCGACGCGCCACAGCTGGCTGCTGCCGGACTTGCTGCTGAGGAAGTAGATCGACTTGCCGTCCGCCGACCAGCGCGGGCTGTTGCCCAGGGCCAGTTTCTGCGGCTGGGCGTTGGCCTGGGAGACGTCCAGCATCCAGATGCTGGTGGCGGCCTTGTTGGCCGCGTAGTCGGTCTCGCGCACCGAGAAGGCGGCGCTCTTGCCGTCCGGCGAGAGCTGCGGATCGTTGACCCGATCCATCATCACCAGGTCGTGGGCGTCGAAAGGATGCGGGCCGTCGGCGAAGGCCGGAGCGGCTGACAGGCACAGGAGCGCGACGAGCAGATGTTTCATGGAGACGTCCCTGGTTGGAAGGCGGAAGAGGCCTCTGGATCGAGGGCCACAGTATATATGTCAGACCGCCGCGCATCGGCGCCCGGAAACTGCGCCCTGGTTCCCGGAATGGCTCCGATAAGTGCGCAATCCTGTAGCTCGTAGCGCAGGAGGAATGGCCATGGATCACATCGCACGCGTCTCGGTACATGTGGATGCCCCGCCCCACCAGGTCTGGGAAGCCCTGACCCGTCCCGAACTCATCGAGAAGTATCTCTTCGGTACCCAGGTGGAGACCGACTGGAAGCCCGGCAGTCCCATCACCTTCAACGGTTCCTGGAAGGGCAAGCGCTACCAGGACAAGGGCAAGGTGGTGGAATGCGTGCCCGACCGCAAGCTGGTGCACACCTTCTGGAGCAGCATGGAAGGCAAGCCGGACCGGCCCGAGAACTACAAGACCGTGGCCTATGCGCTCGAGGGCGACGGGCACGGCACCGAACTCACCCTCACCCAGGACCACAACGGCAGTGAGGAGGCCAAGCAGCACTCCGAGGAGAACTGGCGCAAGGTGCTGCAGGGCGTGAAGCAGGTGGTGGAATAGCCGCTGCCGGTATAATGGCGTTCAGCTCTCACAGGTGATACATGGCTACCGGTTGGGCGAAAGACGGCGCAGTGCAGGACCAGATCGATGCCAGCATCGACGACGCGGTGAAGGCCGCGCGCCGGCACTTGCCCAAGGGTCCCAGCCGTAGTCACTGCGAGGAATGCGGCACCGAGATCCCCGAGGCGCGCCGCCAGGCCATGCCCGGTGTGCGCCTATGCATCGCCTGCCAGACCGAAGCCGACAAGGAAGTGCAGCAGCACAGCCTGTATAACCGGCGCGGCAGCAAGGACAGCCAGTTGCGCTGAAACGTGATGCAGTTCCGCTTTGTCCCGTCTTCTTGACGTAATCCCGCCTTCCACGTCGCATGCCCCGGTAACAGAGTTGTAAATTTCAGGTCATTCCCCACTCGTCGGACGACCCATCCTCGCGGATAGTGGCGCCTACCGGAGCTTGGAGTTCCGGCGAGTGATGGAGCCCTCTGCAGTCGACCGGTCCACAGCACGCACGAAGTGCGGCGGACCGAGCCGAGAAACTCTTCGACAGCGGCAATCCACCCATCACCCGCGAGTTGTCCTACAGCTCGTAATACCGACGTGATGGCGCTGCCCGCCATCCCAGTCTGCTTCAAAGGATTGGAGCGCACCCGGGATGGATTCACGATCGTCGACTCCTGCATGACTGGAGTTGGTAGCTGCCACGGTGCTGTCCTCGACGGCGCCGGGCCACGGCCTAGCCGCGGACCCGGATGCCGCACGCCGACGGTGTGATCGAAGAGTTACGGGACGCGGGATGCGTTCCCTAGTGAATGGAGATGGGTATCATGAAGCTATGGACGGCTTTGGCTGCCACTGGAATGGCGGCCGTGATGATGACGGTGTCGCCGCTCGCGCAGGCGGGTGACGGCCTCACCCGCCAGCAGAACTGGGCGCTGCTCTACGCCTCGATGATCGGCAGCAGCTATTACGCGGCGCTGCTCCCCGCCAACTACGACTTCTCCCACACCCTGACGGCGGTGCTGACCCAGGAGTCGAGCCTGTGCACCCACAAGAAGGGCATGGACAAGACCTCCTACGGCTGCGGCCAGGTGCGTTCCCACACCGCCCAGCTGATGTACGGCGCGCCGGTGAACGCGAAGAAGCTGCAGAAGGACGATGCGCTCAACATCCGCATCGCCGCCCGCTACCTGGCCTACTGCATGCAGCAGATGCCGAACTGGGAGCGCGGTGTCATCTGCTACAACACCGGTCCGCACCTCGCCAAGACCATCAGCGCGGACAAGGTGGCGAAGAACGCCTATCTCAAGAACATACGCCGCCGCATGCAGGAAGCCGAGGAGCTGCTGGCGAACGTCGACTGAGGCCGCGCCCGGCGGCGGGCTTGTTTGACGGATTGATGAACCTGTAAAATATGTCAACTGGAAGCCACGGACTGCGCTTCCGTCGCATATGGGACGTATCAGATTGGGTTTCATCAAGACGCCGGCCTGGATCATCCTGGCCTCCATCCTGTTCGCCGCCGCCACCCCCGCCCACGCGGGAGACGGCCTCACGCGCCAGCAGAACTGGGCGGTGCTGTATGCGTCGGTGGTGGGTTCCAGCTACTACGCCGACGACATCCCCGCCAACTACGATTTCCCCCGCACCCTCACTGCGGTGCTGACCCAGGAATCCAGCCTCTGCCACCACAAGAAGGGCATGGACAAGCATTCCTACGGCTGCGGCCAGGTGCGCCAGCAGACCGCGCTCCTCATGAACGGCAAGCCGGTCACGGCCCACTCCCTGCAGCACAACGACAGCCTCAACATCCGCCTCGCGGCGCGCTACCTGGCGTACTGCATGCAGGAGATGCCGAGCTGGGAACGCAGCGTGATCTGCTACAACCGCGGGCCGTATCACGCGCGCACCATGGCCGATAAGGACGTGGCGAAGGACGCGTACCTCAAGAACATCCGCCATCGCATGCGCGAAGCGCAGAACCTCTTGGCCGACCTCGACTAACCAGACCTCGAAGCGACATCCCTGTCCGAATCCGTTCCGCCGCCTCTGGGCGGCGGTTTGATTTAGAGGGCGCGTTCCGCCGCGCACACGGGCCCCTTTTCTTTGCTCGCCCAAAGAAAAAGGGCGAAAAGAAAGGGCGCCCCGCGGATGGCGGGCTTGATGAAGATGCCGCCTGAGACAGCGGCATCTTCATCGCCTCACCCTCGCTGCTCGCGTCCTCAGGGCCCGGCTTACGGTGCATCCCTGCACCGCAAGCCGGGACGGGGCGTTCCCTCGCCCCGTCCCGCTTCGCGGGCTTCTCCCTGCGGGCGCTGCGCGCTCGGCGCCATCGCAGCGAGCAAGCCAAGCCGAAGGGCGCCGCCAGGATGGCGGCGCCTTCACATGCGAGGCAGGGAAGCCTCATGGTGAAGCTGCGCAGCGAGCGAGAAGCACAGGGCAGGTGCGGCTTCCGCACCCCGCGCTTCGGCCGGGCGCTTTTGGTTACTTTTGGCGCGCCAAAAGTGACCCGGCCCCTGGAGGGGCCGGAACGGATTTGGACAGGAATGTCTCTTTGTCGGCTCTTGCATCATTCCGCCGCAGACAACGGCGGAACCGGCCTCACTCGCACATTTGAGCGAGGGTGAACGCCGTCACGTAGAGCGGCTGCGGGATGTTGTTGATGGTGAACAGGTACGGTTTGAAACCGCTCTTGTCCTTGTACATGATGAACTGCAGCACCGCCACCGCCGGCCGGTCCTGGTAGGTCAGGATCCCGGTCACGTTCACGAAGTCCACGCCGCCCTTGGTGGCGCCCGCGGTCCAGCTCGGCGTCTCGAAGTAGCCGCTCACTTCCTGGTCCAGGTTCTTGCGCGGGCAGTTGTCGAGATGCCCGGTCTTCACGATCTGCACGTCATCCGCGTCCGGCAGCCAGTGCGGGTCGGCGGTGAGCAGGGTCGGTTCCTGGTCAGCCAGCGCCACGCTCGGCGGCGGCTTGTCGTATTGGGTCACGGTGACGATGCCGGCGGTGATGGCCGCGGCCACGAACAGCATATCCATCACCACCGCGGCCTTGAACCAGTCGTCCAGCTTGAGGGTCTTGCGTTCCCGCTGGTAGAGCGGGAAGGCTACCGGCCAGGCCAGCAGCATCAGTGCGCCCCAGCGCAGGACCCGCTTCAGCGGCGGTTCGCTGCTCCAGGCCGCCGGCGCCTGCACGATCTCCAGCATGGCCATCACCGCGGTGCAGAAGGTGGTCAATATCACCAGCCAGATGAAGCCGGCCAGCGAATAGCTGGCGAAGGCCGTGATCAGCACGCCGATGGCGCCCATGATGGGCACCGCCATCAGGAACACGCCGTAGTCCGTCCCCGGCATGGTGGAGGAGAGCAGGCGGCGGGAGAGCTTGGCCTTGGCCTTGGGTGAGGGGTCACTCATGGGGATAGTCTACGCGGGTCCGGCACGTAAAAAGGCCGGAGGGCAGGCCCTCCGGCCTCCTGTCACATTCTATAGAAGATGAATCCGCGCCTATGCGGCGCAGGGGTTTGCCGCATCGCGGCGAACGGGCAGACAGGAGTCTGCCCCGGCCTTTGCGGTGAAGCTGGATGCGTAGCCGCAAAGCGCCGCAGCTCTCTACCACGCTTCCTGCTTGCGGAGGTCCGGCTCGCACATCCATGTGCGGACGCTCGCGGTAATACCGCTCGCCCTGGGACGGATTTTTCAGATCAAATCAAGGCAATTTGTCGAGGCTCGACAGGTCCAGCACGTCCAGGTGCGAGTACGGGTCTTCCGGGTCGTTGCTCACCGCCATGCTGCCGCACATGAGCTGCGAGAGCTTGTCGCTGCTGGCGATGCCGGGGGTCTTGCCGCCGCCGAGGTCGTAGGTCAGCACCTGGCCGGGAGCGTTCCATTCCTTCGGCAGGTCCTTGGCCTTGGGGCTTACCTGCACGGTGATCTCGACCCACTTGGTCCAACCCCACTTCTCGGTGCGGTAGTTGAAGCCGTTGCCGGCATTGTTGGCCACCGAGGCGCTCCAGGTCTTCTTCACCAGGTCGTAGACATACTGGTTGAGGCCGGTGCAGGCGGTGTTGAGCTGCTTGGTGGCATCCTTCACCAGGTCCTGGGTGGCCGCGTCCTCGTTGCCCTGCACGGTGACCACCTTGTCGGGGGTCTTGCCGCAGGCGGCGAGGGTCATGAGCAGGGCCAGGGCGGTGGCGGTGACGATGGTTCTCTTCATGGGGACTCCACGGAGGATGTTTGCCGGGAGTATATCAGCGGACCCCCGAGGTGACGGAAGCGGGACTCAGCGCTTGCCGGCGCCCCGCCGCCAGCGGTGGCGCATGTACATGCCGAACAGCACCAGCAGCACGCCCAGGGACAGCACCACCACCACCAGCCCGGCCTTCTCGGTGATGTCGTCGACGCTGTGTATCTGCCGGCCGAGCTTCCAGCTGGCGAGTCCCCACGCCAGCGACCAGAGCAGTCCGCCCCCCAGGTTGGCGAGGAAGAAGCGGCGGAACGGCATCTCCACGGTGCCGGCCACGATGCCCTGGATCTGCCGCAGCACCTCGAAGAAGCGGGCGAACAGCACGAACCAGGGGCCGTAGCTGTTGAAGGAGGCTTCCAGCCGGTCCAGCTCCGGCTCGCCGACGCGGATGTAGCGGCCGAAGCGCAGGATCAGGGCGCGCCCGCCGCGCCG
>DASXYJ010000061.1:0-14499 GCA_036502565.1 Gammaproteobacteria bacterium | reverse complement strand
GGGTGTTGGCCGGGTCCCAGGCGTAGCTCGCGTCCGCCTGCACGCCGGTATCGATGTTGCGGCGGTATATCTGCGCCGCCACGCCGTTGAACATCAGGTCGGCGATGGGGTCCGGGTTGAACGTCACGCTGGAATAGCGGCTGAACAGCGCCACCTGATAGTCCAGCTTCTCCTCGCTCACCTGCAGGGAGACGATGCCGTAGTCGTTCAGCTCCCGCTGGGTCTCATTGACCTGGGAGGAATCGAACGTGCTGCGGCCGTTGAGCGTGAACGCGGGTTGCTGGTCGGGGTTGTCCGGCAGCTGGAAGTTGCCCAATGAGTGGCCGAGCATCACGCTGAGCCGCATGTCCGGATTCAGCAGGTAGGAGAGGTAGCCGAAACCCCGTGTCTGCTCGGTATCGTCGTGCCCTGGATTGCCGGCGATGGGCGACTCGATGCCGAGATCGCTCTGGAAGTAAGTGGCGGTGCCGTAATAGTCCAGCGCCCCATCGTTACCGCCGTACTCGAGGCTGGGCTGGAAGGTGGCGTGACTGCCGCCGTAGAGGTCCACGGACCCTCCGTCCAAGTCCGCCCCCTGGTAGGTGGTGATGTTGACGATGCCCGCGGTGCGGTAACCGTACTGGGCCGGCAAGGCGCCGGTCAGGAAGTCGAGCTTGGAGATGAAGCGCGAACCCAGGGTATCGCCGAAGCCGCTGATGAACTCGGGGATGATGATGCCGTTGATGCGGTATTGGATGTCGGCGTGGTCGCCGCGCACGTGCAGTTGGCCGAAGGAGTCCTGGGCCACGCCCGGGGCCTGCAGCAGCACGTCCTGCAGCGGTGCGTTGGCGCCCTGCGGTAGCGCCGCGATGGTCTGGGTATCGAAATGGTAGCTGGTGGTGCCGGTCTCGGGGTTAAGGGTGTCGCGGGCGCGGTTGAGGCGCTGGGTCTCCACCTTGATCTCGCCCAGCTGCACCGAGGTGCTGCTGGCGGCGGCGGGCGCCGGCATGGTCACGGTTGAGGGCGCGGCGGCGGTGCTCGCCGCGGGCGCCGTTATGTCGTCGGCCGATGCGGTATGGCTGAGACATGCGAAGAAGCACAAGCCTGCCGCGACGGGCAGGGCGTGGATAAAGCGGTTCATGACTCGCTCCTTATGGCGGGCGCAGCCATGCGAGGCGCGCCCACGGGAATGGGGTATGGGCCCGGCGCGATGCGCGCGCACGGGCTCGATCGGCTTCGAGGCCGATCCGATTCAGATGGAAGGGATCAGCGAGTGGGCGGGGCGCGGGGCGGAGGCGTGAGGAAGGCGGCACGACGCGGCGGCACGGCGAAGAACACCGGCAGCAGCACGAAGCCGAGCAGGGCCGGCAGCAGCGCCGGCTTCAGGTCCGGCGTGGCGGAATCCAGGGCGTTGTGGCCCAGCACGTGGCAAACCGGGCAGCGCAGGTCATCCGCGGCGGTCCGATGGTTATGGGTGGCCTCCACCGAATACAGTGCCACCGTGCAGGCCAGTGCCAGCAACAGGAGCCACGCGCGCCAGTCGCGCAGGCGGGGCAGTGTGGTGGAGGGAAGTCTCATCCCAGCCTCTTTGAACCGTTCAACCGAGGATACCCGACCAAGGCTTGGAGTATCCATCGGCGGGGTAGTTCCCCTTTTTCCGTCTCGCCGGCAGCCTTTCAGCCCCCGCTCGAGCCGATCGGTCTCCCCGCCAGCGCCTGGCATTGCGCACGCCGCGGCCGACCCATCACGCTCTGGACAGCTTATTTTGTCTTCGAGCCGTCACCTGATTCAGGTGGATACCGCCTCACGATATGGGTATTACCCCCGCTAGCAGCGTCCCAGATATTGTCTACACTATTTTCTAGGTCTCCTGCCGCGTCGCGCTGAGCGTGCTTCGCTTCGGCAAAACAACCTATAACAACGCCTTGCACACGACCTGCGCGACTGTTCCGCCCCGGCGGAGTGGTCCATCCCAAAGGAATATGGAGGTGTTCATATGCGCGCGTTAGTGGTGGGAAACGACAGGATGTTCGAGAGCAGCGTGCTGGCGTGCCTGGAAGCCTACCCGGACATCGAGATCGTCGGGATCGTGGGTGACGGCAAGGAAGGCATCCGGCTCGCCAAGCAGTTCCTCCCCGACCTCGTCATCACCCAGTTCGACATGCCGGACATGACGGCCCTGGCCCTGACCCGTGCCCTCAAGAACGATGACATCCCGCCGCCCGCGATCGTCATCGTGTCCTGGAACGGCAGTCCTTATTACAGCCAGCTCGCCTATCAGGCGGGCGCCGACGGATATCTGGCCAGGACCACCCTGGGCCAACTAGATCCCCTGGTCGGCAAACTGAAGAGCACCATGGAAGGCCATCTGGGCTAAATTTCCTGGTGCACTGAGATTTTGGGCACAAAAGCCCACGGTTTTTTCCCTTGCTCGCCGTGGGCTTGCACCTTGCCTGGGCTGGATTAGCCAGCGCCGCGGAGGCCCGGTATCATCTGTCCGCTCTCAAGGGGAAGCTCGAGAGCTCTCAAGGGAATTCAAATAGCCTTTTTCAATCGTCACCATTCGACAAGGGAGATGGGGAGATGCGTATTACTAGGGGTCAGATTTCCAGATTGATCGTCGCCGGCATGCTGAGCGTGGGTTTCCTCGCGCTCGGAGGCTGCGCCAACGGTCCGGTGCCGGTGACCTATTCGCCGGCCTCCACGCTGAGCGCCACTGGCGACGTCACGGTCGGCACCTTCAACTATGATCCGGCCGAGAAGGGCACCACCAACAAGAACGGCAACCTCATCAAGGTCCAGCCGAACCAGATCCGCAACACCGCCATCGGCAGCATCATGATCGCGGAGCCGGTGGGGCAGTATGTCCAGGAAGCGGTGTTCAAGGAGCTGCGTTTCGTCGGCGTTAAGCTGGACAACAAGAACCTGGTGCTGACCGGCGAGATCCAGGATTTCCTCGCCGATGACCTGGGTTACAGCGTGGACTGGACCCTGGTCACGCATTACGTGGTCAAGGACCAGGGCGGCAAGACCGTCTATGACGGTCCCAAGACCACCAAGCAGAAGACCGCCAAGTTCATCAATTTCAACGAGGCGCTCAACACCACCATCCAGAAGAACATCGCGGACCTGATCCAGGATCCGGATTTCATCAAAGCCATCAACTGATAGCGTCTGACCGTCCACGGCCATGGTCCTCGCGGACCATGGCCGTTTTCTTGCCCGCTGTAGAATGGAGACATACTTCCATCCCTGCCTTGGGGTACCGCCATGAATCCCAGACTGGCCATGCGCTATCCGGCCTTGATCTCAAGCATCTTCCTCGCGCTCGTCGCTGTCGCCGCCTTGGGCGCGCCGGCCGCGCCAGCGGTCACTCCGCACAACTCCACCCACGTGTTCCAGAAGAATACTTACGGCGGCCTGCAGCAGTGGCTGGCGAAGGATGCGAGCGACAAGCACCTGGTCTCGGCCATCCGGGCCCGGGTGTTGGCGGAAGCGGAGCGCTTCGGCAAGGCTGACTACGGCAGAGCCACGCCCGGCGCGAGATATCTGCGCGGCATCAAGGCCGGCCAGCTCGACATCACGTATCGCGAACTGCCGGCGGGAGCTGCCATCGACTACGCAGGGCGCGACGCCGCGAGCGTGGATGCGATCCACAAGTGGCTTGACGCGGAGATCGACGCCGAGTGAGTGATCGTGGCGAGTCCGCGACTCGACATTCCCGGATTCACCTCACTCACGAAACACCCCAGTCACTTTTGCTGCGGCGCCTGTTGTCTGTGGAGGCCGTCACACCCCTGCCTGCGCGGAGTCCCGACAATGTCTCTCCAGTCCAAGCTAAACATGTGGAGACAACGATGAGCGATAACAGACAATCTCAGAACTCCGGCAGCCAGTCCAACCGCTCCGGCAATCAGTCCAACCAGTCCGAGACCGGCACCCAGAAATCCAAGCTGGGCGGCAGCAACCAGCAGTCCGGCAGCAGCCAGGATTCTGGCAGCGAGAAGCAGGCGGGCGGCAGCCAGTCGGGTTCCGACAAGCAGGCCGGCAGCAGCGGAAAGAGCGGGCGTTCGAACTCCAACCAGAGTTCGGACTCGCCGTCCCAGTCCGGTGACACCGGCAGCGACGAATCCGACAGCGGCAGTCAGACCCGCCGCGGCAGCTCGGACAAGCAGCAGAGCAACCAGCAGGGTTCGCACGGCCGCTGATCCCGGCTTCCGGAGATAGACGAGGCGGGAAGGTCATCCTTCCCGCCTTTTCTTTGCGCGAGTCTTTCGGGCCTGTTCCACGCAGCGGTCTAGTCCGTCCGCGGCCATGGGAACGATTTCCCACGATTGGCTCGCGGCACGGCGGCTTATAGTCAACTAAGGTTGCTACTCCGCGGCGGCCGCGCCTACTATCCGCTTAGGATTTTCGTACAGGGAAGTGGCCGCATGGCAAGGAATGCCATGGGCTGGCTCAAGGTCAGCGCGGCCCTGATGGCGGATCCCGCCTCAGGCTGAGTCGGATGATTGGATGTATCGCAAGCCGGAAGACCTGAATCAGGACGTCGCCGCACCGGTGGCGGCGACTCTCCGCACCCTCATCGTCGGCAACAATCCGCGCTTCTGCTCGGTGCTGAGTTCCTATCTCACCGCACTGGATCGCTTCGAGATCGTCGGGATCGCGCGTAGCGGCTGGGATGGCCTGCAGATGGCGGAAGCCAAGGCTCCCCATCTGGTGTTGGCGGACTTCCAGATCGGCGACATGACCGGCGCCGCCCTCGCCAAGGCGCTCAAGGCGCACACCAAGCCACCCATCGTGGTGGTGATGTCCCGCCAGGCCTCGAAGGACTACGTGGACATCACCTTCAAGGCCGGGGCCGACGGCTTTCTCCTGAAAGCCGAGATCGACCGGATCCCTATCCTCCTGCAGAACATCCAGGCGCGCAGACGGCGCTGACCTCCCCGGGAGTCCGTCCCCGCTGGCCTGTCTCCGGGATATTCAGGTGAATACCTGAGTGCGTCCCAGGCCGTGCGGCGTCTATGCTTTTGCAGCTTTTCCAGGGGTCTCCATCGTCAATCAACCTGTATCCGGGATGGGATAGGTATGAATGAAGCCAAGCGCAATTGGATACTCGCGGCGCTTCCAGAAGCGGAACTCGCGCGCCTGCATAGCCAATCCAACCTGGTCCGGCTGGTGCCTGGCCAGACCCTGCACCAGCCCGGTGAGCGCGCGGAGTACGCCTACTTCCCGCTGGATTGCCTGGTGACCCTGGTCTATATCACCGGCGACGCCGCCACCGCCGAGATCGCCGTGACCGGCCGCGAAGGCATGGTCGGGCTGGAGTTGTTGCTGGATGAGGTGGCCATGCCCCGCTGGGCGGTGGCCCAGACCGCGGGCTCCGCGCTGCGCATCCGCGCCGAGGTACTGAAGGATGAATCCAGCCGCAGCCCAGCCCTGCATGACGCGTTCACGCGCTACCTGCAGGCCGTGATAGCGCAGATGATGCAGCTAGCGGTCTGCAACCGCCACCACGACGTGGGCCAGCAACTCTGCCGGCTGCTGCTGTCGCGGCTGGACCGGCAACCGGGGAACAGCATCGAGATGTCCCATGAGGTCCTCGCCGGCGCTTTGGGTGCCACGCCCGACATCGTCACGCGGGTCATGTTGGACCTGTGGTCCGCGGGATCCATCGAACAGGGTGTCAAACACATCGAGGTGCTGGACCGGGATGCGCTGGAACAGCGCGCCTGTGCTTGCCACCGCACGATACGCGGCCACTATGACCGCTTGCTGCCGGGCTGGCGCGTCGCGGGGCGCCGCGACGAGGCCAAGCCCGCCGGCGCAGCTTCCGCCAAGCTCGGAGAGATCGCCGGGCATGAGCAGTCCGGCGCCAAGGTGATGGCGTGAACGACCACCTGGTCATCTTCTATGAGCAGGAGCAGGACTTCGTCTGCCAGGTCACCGACTTCCTCGCGGAGGGCCTGCAGAAGGGCGAGTCCTGCGTGGTGATCGCCACCGAGGCGCACCGTGACGCCATCGCCGCCGCACTGGCGGCCCGCGGTCTGCTGGGCCGTCAGGATGCTTCCGACAGTCGCATCTATCGGGCCCTCGACGCCGGCGAGACGCTCTCGAAATACATGCTCATGGGTTGGCCGCAGGCCCAGAAGTTCGCCGAGGCCATCGAACCCGTGCTGGCGGAAGCGTCCCAGGGCGGCCGCAAGCCGCTGCGCCTGTTCGGCGAGATGGTGGCGATCGAGTTCGAGGCCGGCAACAAGGAAGCGGCCATCCGCATCGAGGAACTCTGGAACGCTCTCGGCAGGCGCCGCGAGTTCAGCCTGCTCTGCGCCTATCCCATCGGCCGCGCCAGCCGGATGCGGGACTACACCGCGCTGATCCGCGTCTGCGCGGAGCACACCCACGCCGGCCTGCCCGCGGAAGTCTGGACCGCGAAGCATCTCGCTGTCGCCGATTGAGCGGGGGAGACTGCGGTCTCTCCATCACTACCGACGTCAGAAGTGATCGGGAAGCGGGAAGTCCTGGTAGCCCAGGTAGAGCGTGAGTGAAAGGTCGTGGCTACGGATCAGCTGCGCGTCCCGATGGGCGGAAGGCTGGAAGGTGCCGCCCCGGTCCGCTGCCTTTGAGTTGTTGGTGATGAGCCGCTGGTTGCCCATCACCTCGCCGAGATAGAGGCCGGTGGGGCCGAAGACGTCGTTGCCGTCGCGCCGTCCCACGTGCTGGCCGCCGTGAGTCCATAGGTCGATGCCTTCCCAGTAGCCGAAGAAACGTCCGGACCACGTCCAGACCCATTGGGCATCAATCGCTTGCATTCGACCTCGGGTGGCGGCGTTTGAGGTAGAGATAACGAAGTCTATGCCCTTGTGGTGGTCTTTGGGGTTTTATTTGCGTAACGGATACGAGACGGAACATAACGTCACCGTTGCCATGATGAAGCTCGCTGCCGCGGGGCTTCGGCCATACTGGATGGAGCTCCGGGTCCTTCGCTCCGGCGAGGGTGCTATCCTTGAGCCATCTTCCGACGCGCTTTCATCCGCCGCGAGGGCTGCTTGAACATCGGTTTCTACGATCATGCCGGGTATCCCATCGCCTACAGCGAGGACGGCCAGCACATCTTCCTCTTCAGCGGCGCGCCCATCGCCTATATGGATTCGGACGCGGTGTATTCCTATCGCGGCGAACTCATGGGCTGGTTCGAGGCAGGCTGGGTGCGGGACAAGGATGGCCGCTGCATCGCCTTCTCGGAGCAGGCCGTCGGCGGGCCGCCGCGTCCGGTGAAGAAGGCCTGGCCCCACCTGTCGCCGCAGCAATCGAATCCCGTCAAGCAGCATCAGGATCAGCGCTCGCTCCGGCCGATCCATTCCAACGCATGGTCGCAGCAGTCGGCGAAGGACTTCTTCGGCCGCTCGCCCCTGAGCTGGCCCGGCGGGATGGGCACCTCCGACTGGCGCAAGTAACGCAGCGGCGGACCGACTCGAGCCGAGCGGGGGAGGGACTATCCGACATGTGTGCAGCGTGCTAGCTGCCGCTCGCAGGCTGTCACAAAACATTCATCGATTGGGGGGTGGGGGTCCGGGAGGGGCTAGCTTTCCTCTCCCCGAGGCAGCAGCATCCGTCCCCAAAAAGAGTGGGGGAGCCAAGCGCTCCCCCACTGCAGACCGAAGCGCGTCGTCTTAGGCGGGTTGTACCTCGCCATCCACGATCTTCACGCGCTGCCCCACGTGCAGGTCCGCGGCGCTGCCTTTCTGGTTGACGGTCACCATCTCGCCGTCCCTGAGCTTCACGCCGATCTTGAACATCTGGGAATTGGCGTTCTTGTCCACCTCGGTGCCGATCACCGCGCCGCCCACGGCGCCGGCCACGGTGGCCACGGTGTTGCCGCGGCCGCTGCCGACTTGGTGGCCGGCCAGGCCGCCGAGCACGCCGCCGATGAGCGTGCCGACGTTGACGCCGCTCTGGGTCTCATTGGTCTTGTTGATGGACTTGATCACGCCGAGCTCAGCGGTGTTGTCGTTGGCACTGCTGTTGCTGGCGCAACCGGCCACCAGCAGGGTGGCGGCGAAGAGGGCTATTAAGAGAGCTTTGGTTTTCTTCATGAGGGTTCTCCTGATTAGTCACCTCACCTTAGATAAACAGCATGACCTTTGCAGTGCACTGGTGCACAGCTGCGGGGATCCATCCGTATCAGGCGCGTGACACGAGATTGCACGCTGCGTTATACGACTAGGGCGAATTATCGTAGGATGAAGCTTCCAGCGCGATGCGCGCCTGGAAGAGAAACAGGGGATTCCATGAACTTAAGATATCTGCAGGTAGGCGTATTGTCGGCCGCGTTGGGGTTCTGTCACGGTGTATTGGCGGACGACGGGATCGCGGAAGTAGGTGCCGGCGGCATCGTGTTCCTCAAGTCCGCCGACGTCTCCATGGACAAGGAAGTGCTGGAGATATCACCGGACCAGGTGGATGTGAGTTATGTATTCGCCAATACCTCGGGCAAGGACATCGACGCCCTGGTGGCGTTTCCGGTCCCGCCCATCCAGTGCGATTCCTTCGGCAGGGACTACTCCCACTTCATGGACGATTTCGCCGCCTACTCAGATGGCCGGCGCATCGATGTGGGCGTGGAGACCAAGGCGTTCGTGTGGGTCCCACCGTCTGGGGGTGCGATCGACCCGCGCTACCACCCGGGGCAAGAGGTGACTGGGTTGCTTGAGCAGCACGCGCTGCCCACCGACTGTCGCAAGCTCGGCTTGGACCAGATCAAGCAAGACCCCAAGACCCATCAGAACCATGTACCCAAGGCCTATCAGGCCGCAGTGGACCTGGGCCTCGCTTCCGATGCCGGCACGGATCCGGGCGTCGCTTACTACGAGACCCGACTAAAGTATTTTTGGCATCAGTCGTTCCCGGCCGGGAATACGGTGAACATCACCCACAGCTATCACCCGGCGACGGGTGAAGGCCAGGCACAGATACCCAAGGCGTATTACCCGGACTATTACCGGTTCCTGGACAAGTACCGGCACTTCTTCGCGAGCAACCCTCAGTTGGCGGGTTTCGACAAACAGTACGACCCTGAACGTGGCTATACCTATCGGATCGTGAAATTCGTTCTGGTCACCGCCAATACCTGGAAGGGCCCGATCAAGGATTTCAAGCTGATCCTGCCCAAGCCCAAGGCCCTCATCGTCCCGGCCCTGGATGGAGATGTGTCTCTTGAAGACGGCCATCTCGTGATCGAGAAGAAGGATTTCACTCCGACTGAAGACCTGACGGTATTCTTCATCGATCCGGTCTGACCAGGGCATGAGAGTTGAGTGTAGGTGACATCAGAAGGGGCCTTGCGGCCCCTTCTTCTAACTGAAGTGCTTCAGCAGATGGTTCCCGTCAGTAGGCTTCCGGCGCCATGTAGAGCGTGTAGAAGGAAGCCTCTTCCCGCTGCACTTCCTGGCTGAAGTCCTCGCAGACCCTTTCGATCTGCATCACGAAGTCGCTCAGGTTGTCGGCATCCACGGGGTGGCGCAGGTAGTGGTCGAGGAAGCCGCGCACGGTGCGGTCGATGAGCGCGCTGTTGCTGCGCATCTCGCGTATCAGCTCCTCGACGCCCTCGCCCCACAGGTGATGGGAGAGATACGGCACGAGCTGGCTGCTCTCGCGCTCGAGGTGCGCGTCGAGGTCTTCCTTGAACTGTCTGAGTGTCTCCGCGGTCTCGGCGAAGTAGCACTGCTCGGCGGTGCTGCTGGCCTTGACCAACAGCAACACCAGCTGGCGATGCTGGTGGGTGAGCGCGGTGATGAGCCTGGGGTCATAACTGGGGCCGCGTGACGGCCTGGCGACCTTGGGCGCTTCCCGTTCCGTGGGTAGCCTGCCGAAGAATGTCCGTAACATGGGAACCTCGACGTCCTTGATGTTCCTCTTTGACTCGTCTCCTGCTTCTGGCTTCTCGAACCCCGCACGGAGTATGTCAGGAAAATCCCCTCCTGTGGCGGCCACCGGCCCAGGGCCCGCAGGGCCTTGTGGGGCGCGGGGCCTGGGGCGGGGAGGATTCCCTTGGCCCCCGGGCCGGGTTACCTTGGCCGCCTCCATACCGGACAGAAAGGGGTCCTGCCATGAGACGCATGAAGACGATGGGATGGGTACTGGTCATGGGCGGCGCGACGCTGCTGGCCGGCTGCTATTCGGTGGACTACGACACCAAGGTGGTGTTGCCGGAGAAGGGCAGCACCAAGGTCGCGGTGGCCACGGTCGACGAACGTCCCCATGTGCTGAACCACAAGAATCCCACCAACTACGTCGGCATCATCCGCGGCGGCTTCGGCAACCCCTTCGACCGCCACACCGACGACGGCAAGCCCCTGGCGGATGAGTTCAGCCAGAGCATGGTCGACTCGTTGGCAGACAGCGGCTTCGCCGCCATCGTGGTCTCCGACCCGCCTGCGCCGAACGCCGACCAGGCCATGGCCATGCTGAAGCAGAGCGGCGCGTCACGACTGGTGCTGTTGGAGCTGCGGGAGTGGCAGAGCGACACCTACGTCAATCCGACCATGAACGTCGATTACACCTTCCACGTGTATGACGCTTCCGGCAAGGAGCTCGCGACCATCACCGAGAAGAAGGATGAGGACTTCCACGGCGGCAACATCTTCAACCCCGTCGGCGGCTCCAACGACAAGGTGGTGGCCTACTACCAGGGCAAGATCCAGTCCTGGTTCTCGGATCCCAAGGTCGAGGCCGCCCTGCAGGACTGAGCTCGCTCACGGCGAATCGGCGGATTAGCCCGCCGAATCGCCGCGCTTGGCCCAAGTCAGCGGAACTCTTGCGCCGAGGATGGTCTATACAAGCATCCCAACCTCGGAGGCTCCCATGCGCAGGATCAGCCCAGTCGCCCTCGCCACCGCTCTCGCCCTCACGGCCCTGGGGGCCTATGCCGCCACGCCGGCCTATGTGAGCTCCGCCATCAACGACCCGGGCCGCAAGGACCAGGTGCAGTACGACCAGGGCCGCCAGCTCGCGGCGGTCATGGAATTCGCCCAGGTGAAGCCCGGACAGAAGGTGGTGGAGCTCGTCCCCGCCAGCGGCTACTGGACCCGCGTGTTCAGCCGCATCGTCGGCGACAAGGGCCACGTCTACACCATCTGGCCGGACGGCTACCAGCAATACGTGGAGAAGAGCTATGCCCGCTGGCAGGGGCTCGTGACCACGGACTATAAGAACGTGAGCCTGATCCGCGGCGCGGCCTCCGACCTCAAGCTGCCGGAGCAGGCGGACCTGGTGTTCACCAACCAGAACTACCACGACTACCACGACAAGTTCATGGGTCCGGTGGACATGCAGGCCTTCGACAAGAAGGTGTTCGATGCACTGAAGCCGGGCGGCCTGTTCGTGATCATCGACAACGTGGCGCCGGCCGGTTCCGGCTTCGCCGATACCGATACCACCCACCGGGTGGACCCTGAGGCCGTGAAGAAGGAAGTGGAGGCGGCGGGCTTCGTGTTCGACGCTTCCAGCGACATGCTGAAGAACGCCGGCGACGATCACACCAAGGTCTCGTATGAGGCGCCCATGGCGGGCAAGAACGACCTGTTCGTGTTCCGCTTCAAGAAGCCGGCTAAGTAAGGCTTGCGGCAATAAGCAGGGGCGCTGCCTCGCGGCAGCGCCCCTGCGCTTTTCCGATGGGACTTAAGGCGTGGCCGGCGCGAAAGCCTGCACGTAGCTGGCCTTGTCATCCGCATAGGCGATCCACACCAGATGCGTGGCCGGATCCACGGCGACGGAGTGGGTGCCCTGGGGGATGGTCACAGATCCCAGCACTTTCCCGTCGCGGGTCTGGACCGCCACCAGCTTGCCGCTGCTGGGTATATAGAGGCGGCCTAGCCCCAGGTCGAGGGCAGTCTGGTCCGAGCGGCCGTCACCGATGTCGATGCCAGGCAGCGCCTTCCCATCCAGCGAGAACACGCTGACCTTGGCGCTATGACCGGTGATGTAGAGGCGGCCGCCTTTCGCATCCAGTGCCAGGCCGTGGGGCGAGTCCGTAGCGGGCGTGGGCCAGGTGGCCGTGACCTTGCCGCTGCCGAGGTCGATGACCGCCACCTCGTCCTTGTCCTTGATGTTCTGATACAGATACTTGCCGTCCGCATCGGCGATCTCGGGCACGCCGGGGATGGCGATGCTGCCGGTGAGCTTGGCCGTCTTCACGTCGATGACCCAGAGTTCCGATCCGTCGTCGTGCCCGACATAGAGCCTGCCGCCGGCATAGACCATGGCGTCGGTGGGGCCGGAGGTGGCGACGAACGCCGCCTTCTCGAGGCTCTTGCTGTCGATGAACGTGACGCCCGTGAGGGTGCCGACGAAATACTTGCCGTCCTGGGCATCGACGGCCACGCCCGAAGGCTTGTCGCCCACCGCGATCTCTTTCTCCAGCTTGCCGGTAGCGGTATCCACGATGCTCAGGGTGCCAGCCTGGCTGTGGGCCGCCAGCAGGCGGTGATGGGCTGGATCCACGGCGAGCAGGTCGAAGCTCTTGCCATCGGCGCTGACCTGGATGGGTGTGTTTGCCTTCAGTACCGGCGCGGAGGTGTCCGCCTGGGCGGTGCTGAGCAGGGATGCGGAAAGCACCAGTGGGAATACCAACAAGCTCTTGGCGTGCATGCGATGACCTCGTTCCATGATGGGGCGGCTGCCAGACTATAGCGCAGGCCGCCCCATCTTTCCGTCATCGATGCGGCCGGCTAGATCCGCCGCTGGATGAGCAATATCCCCACGGCGATGTTCCAGACGCCCTGGACCAGCACCACCAGCAGCATCCCGTGCACGTCGAGGTGCATGCCGCCGGTGATGAGCAGCAGGGCCGGCGCGGCTCCCGCCAGCACACCGATCAGCCCCACCGCCCGGGTCCATCCCTGGTCGTGGAGCAAGCCGATGGACCAGGCCAGGATGCCGGCGGACATGGCCACCGCGCCCAGGTTCGCCAGCACGCGGTTCATGGCACCGCTGAAGTTGATGAGTATCGCCAGCAGGTGCAGGTCCTGGTCGCCCGGGTTGGGCAGCAGGTTGCCGATCCGGGCCGTGAGCCAGCCGGACACCACTGCCGCGCCGATCATGGCGACCACGCCCGCGCCATAGAAGATGAGCCCGGCCCTGACCAGGGGCTTCCCGACCCCACGCCGCAGCGAATACTCTGTGAGGCACCAGTAGATCAGCAGCATCAGGGCGATCAGGATGCCGTGCACCCAGGCCGAGAGGTTCGCCAGGTCCTTGAGCTGCTGCAGCGCCTGGGTGATGTCGGGCGCGGTGAGAGTGGGATGGTGCGCCATGGCCAGCACCGAGAGCAGGGTGGCGGCGATGAGCGTCACCCCGGCGATGCCGGCGTGATGGTCCTGGGGCGTCTGCATGGGGGCAAGCCTCCTGTGAAGATGGGGCTAACATAGCGGGGCGGCCGGGGGAGTTGCCGGACGAAACCGCGGCGGTGTCCGGAAAGGGGAGACAGATGACCACAGGCACGGCGCAGGACAAGCGGGTCGAACGCACCCGGCAGGCGCTGTTCGGCGCCTTCTATGAGGTGGCGCTATCCAGGCCCTACGACGAAGTCACCGTGGACGAGATCAGCGCCCGGGCCGGCGTGGGCCGCTCCACCTTCTACGAACATTTCAAGGGCAAGGATGAGCTCCTGGCCGAGAGCGTGCGCGCTCCCTTCGCCATCCTGGCCGACGCCATGCGCGAGCGCGACAACACCGCGCAGCTGGTGATGCTGCTGGATCACTTCTGGGAGAACCGCGCCATCGCGCCTTCCATGTTCAAGGGTGCGGCCCGCGCGGTGATGGTGCAGGCGCTGGTGGACTTGATCGAAGAGCGCTTCAAGGAAGACCGGGTCGGCAGTCCGAACCCGCTCATCGTCCCACCGCGCATGGCCGCCATGCAGATCGCCGAGAGCCTGCTCGCCCCCGTGACGGCATGGATCCTGGGCGGAGTGGATTGCAGCAAGCCGGCCTTGGCGCAGGCGCTGCGCCAGACTGCCACCGCGACCTTGGCGGCGTTGCGCAGCCGGAGCCTGGCCTAGGCCGCGGCTGCTTTGGGCTCTTTCGCGCCCATGATGAGGAACCACAGCGTCACTGCGATCTCGCCGAACTGGAACGGGATGGACCAGGTGTTGATGGTGTCCACGTAGTCCGGCAGGAACATGTTGGCGAAGCTGATGACGATCCAGGTGGCACCATCCACGAACAGCCACCAGCCCAGCACCCGCGGGAACCAGCGGGACTTCAGGATCAGGACGCCCATGGGGAACAGCCAGATGCCCCACAGCACCTCGGCGGAGACGATCGCCTGGAAGTGCAGGCGGGTGAAGAAGTAGGCGAGGGCGTCCCGCTGGGCTTCGCTGAAGGGAGCGAGCCAGCTTCCGCCGCGCACCAGCAGCAGCGCCGCCGAGTCGTTCACGGTGTTCAGGAAATAAATTGCGCCGGGCATGATGCCGCCGGTGATGACCAGCAGCTGGGTCTGGTAGCGGTCCACGTCCTTGAATAG
>DASXYJ010000060.1:0-3399 GCA_036502565.1 Gammaproteobacteria bacterium | reverse complement strand
GCTGCCGCAGCAGGTGAACGCCGCACTGCTGGAGAGCGGCCTGCCGCCGGAAGGCTTGCATCTCGAGATCACCGAGACCGTGTTCCTGGAGAATCCCAAGGCCGCCGAACACACCCTGCGGCGCCTGCGCACCCTGGGCGTGGCGCTGCACCTGGATGACTTCGGCACCGGCTTCTCGTCCCTGAGCTATCTCTCGGCGCTGCCGCTGGATACCCTCAAGATCGACCGTAGCTTCGTCATGGACATGGAACAGAACCCCAAGCACGCCGCCATCGTGCGCACCATCATCGACCTGGCCCGGGAGTTGGGGATGCAGACCGTGGCGGAGGGCGTGGAGAGCCGCGCCCAGCTGCACCTGCTGGACAGCCTGGGCTGCCGCTACGGACAGGGCAACCTGTTCGCGCCGGCCCTGGACCAGAAGCGCGCCAACGCGCTGTTCGAGCGGGAATCGCTGCTGTTGAAGGCCGGGGATGAGGACGTGGCGCTGCCGGCCGGGAGCCTGCTCAGGCGCACACGCGATTTCTTCCGCCGCGTTTAGCCTCGTAGAGTTTCTCGTCGGCCGCGGCGATCAGCGCATCCACGTCGTAGGACGGCGGTGCGGCGGCGACGCCCACGCTCAGGGTCACGTTCAGCCCCGGTTGCAGCTTGGACCAGTCGTACTCCTCCACCTGCTTGCGGATCTTCTCGCACACCGCCACGGCGTTCTCCTTGGCGGTCTCCGGGAAGCACAGCAGGAACTCCTCGCCGCCGTAGCGGGCGATGATGTCGATGGAGCGGCACTGGGTGCGCAGGATGTTGGCGATGGTGCGTAGCACGTCGTCGCCCACCATGTGCGAGTGTTGGTCGTTGACGCCCTTGAAGCGGTCCACGTCAGCCATGGCCAGGGCGATCTGCCGGTTATAGCGTTCCGCGCGCTTCACCTCGAAATCCAGGCGGCTGTCGAGATAGCGGCGGTTGTAGAGGCCGGTCAAACCGTCCTCGCGGCTCTGGCGTTCGAGCTCCGAGGCCTGCTGTTGCAGACGGCCCAGCAGCTCCTCCTTCTCGCGGTTGGCGCTGCGCAGGGACTCGGTGAGCGCGTGCAACTCGTCCTTCTGCAGCGCCAGGTCGTGGGTACGTTCCACCACGCGCCGTTCCAGCTCGTTGCGGCCCAGATCCAGTTCCTGGAACAGGCGGGCGTTGGCGATGGCCACCGCCACCTGGCCCGCGAAAGTGAGGACCAGTTCAAACTGCGAATCGCTGAACATGTAGGGGGTGTAGCCCTGCACCGAGAGCACACCCAGCACCCGCTCGCGGTAGGTGATGGGCACGGCGATGAACGACTGCGTCTGCGGCGTGTCGCCGATGTGGATCATCATGCTCTTGAACTCGCTCTCGTCCGCGCTCCAGTCGCGGATGAACACCGGCTTGTTGCTGGACACCACCCAGCTCAACACGCCCTCACCGAGGCGGCGGCGGCGTGTGGCCTGCCGGCCGCTGCGATTGTGGTGCAGGCGGATGTCCAGCTCGCGGGTGGACTCGTCGTAGAGCGCGAGCATGAAGGAGTCGGACTCCAGCAGGTTCTTGCTCTCGCGGAAGATCAGCTCGATGAGGTCGTCCAGCACCAGCGCGCCGGACACCGCGCGGCCCACGCGGTTCAGCGCCTCCAGTTCGTCCTTCTTCACCGCCAGCGTGGTCTGAGTATCGGCGATGTGCTTGACGATCCAGATGATGAGGAACAGCACCACCAGGAACAGCCAGAACACCGGCGTCTCGAGCCGGTTATAGACGATGGCGGTGAACACCGCCAGCGGCACCGCGGCGATGTCCACCGCGAAACTGAACATGCCGAAGGCCTTCTTCCAGTCGAAGCCCTCCATCCAGGCGATCACTGCCACGAAGCACATGTTCGCCAACTGCATCACCACGGCCAGGATCAGCATCAGCAGGCCATCGTGCAGGTCGAGCTGCTGCAAGGGGACGTGACCGCCCAACAGGTACTGGTACGCGCCGCCGGTCATCAGCACCAGGAAGATGATCATCCCGGAGTTGTGGAAGGCCCGCAGCAGGGTGAGACGCATGTCCTGGCTGCGGTTCGCGCCCCAGGGCAGGAACGGCCACACCACCGAGGAGATGCCGGCGATCCAGGCCGCCGGCAGCGTGCCGAAGATCAGGATGCTGGAGATCTGCACCACCCGGTCCAGGGACACATGCCCCACGTGCGGCGCCGGGAAACCGAACAGCACCACCACGATGCCGAACAGGGTGAAGCCCACCACCGCCCCCACGTTGGCCATCTCGAGCTGGGTGTGCAGCGAGAGACCGATGAGCAGCAGGAACCCTGCCGCAAACAGCAGCCCTGCGTAAACCACCGAGACTTGGCGCGCGTTCTTCATGTGAGGCGTGAACTTTTTCCCTCTCCAGCGCAGTTTCTACATAGGCTCCCGCTGGAGCAAGATAATGTTTGTATACGAAATATATATCCGGCAGACGGCTCGAGACCCCATGCTAGACTGCCACTGACCCCGCGAGGCAAACCCGCCATGAGCATTGATTCCAAAGGACTTTTTCGTCATCCCCTGGTCTACCTGCTGCTAGCCTGCGCCCTCCTGGCTGGCTGCAGCCCCCGGGTCTATACCGAGCAGGACCAGGATGCCCATCTACAGGGCTACCACCGCTTCGCCTGGCTGAGCCCTCCCCCGGCACCGGTGAAGGACCCGATCCTGGACAGCCAGATCCTGGAGTCCCGGGTGCACAAGGCCGTGACCGATGACCTTAAGAGCCGCGGCTACGAGGAAGTGGCGCCGGACGCCACGCCCGATTTCCTGGTGACCTACCACACCAGCGCCAAGCAGACGGTGGAGAGCACCGGCCCCTCCTTCAGCTTCGGCTTCGTCGACGCCTTCCCCCGCGGCTTCGGCGCGGTGGGATTCCCCCTGGGTCCGAACGTGCAGTCCCGTGACGAGGGCACCCTGATGCTCGACGTGCTGGACGCCCAGAGCAAGCGCCTGGTGTGGCGCGGCTGGACCACGCAACTGCTCAACCAGGACAACTACAGCGCCCAGTCCGTGCAGGACGCGGTCAAGGACATCTTCGACAAGTTCGCCGCCAAGCTCTGAAGCGGATGGCGCGCGCTGTCGAGACACCGCCGGCGCGCCTCATCGCCCATGTGGACATGGATGCGTTCTACGCATCCGTCGAACTGCTCGACAACCCGGAGCTCAAGGGCAAGCCGGTCATCGTCGGCGGCATCGGCAACCGCGGCGTGGTGACCGCCGCCAGCTATGAGGCCCGCGCGTTCGGCGTGCACTCAGCCATGCCCATGTACGAGGCGCGCCGGCGCTGCCCCCAGGGCGTCTACATCCAGGGACGGATGTCGCGCTACCGGGAGATGTCGCAGCAGGTGTTCCTGGTGTTCGAGTC
>DASXYJ010000059.1:0-9199 GCA_036502565.1 Gammaproteobacteria bacterium | reverse complement strand
AAGATCAAGGAAGTGATCGCGGGCTGATATGGCAAGCGCACTCCACGACCTTCGTGACCAGCCCTTCGAGCTCCTCCAGGAGCTGGAGCGGCGCAGCCGCATCGCGGCCTCCGGCCGCGGCCAGGAAGCCGGCCACCAGGAAGAATGGGTGGGCGTGGGCTTCCGCATCGGGCGCACGCGCCTGGTGGTGGCGCGCGAGGAGATACGCGAAGTGCTGGTATGGCCGGGCGTCACCGCCCTGCCGGGTGCCAAGCCCTGGATGCTGGGTCTCGCCAACGTGCGCGGCCAGCTGCTGCCGGTCACGGACCTGTCCGCGTTCTTCGGCGGGGAGCCGATCGAACTCGGGCGCACCTCGCGGGTGCTGATGGTGAACCATCAGGACATCCCGGCCGGGCTGCTGGTGGACGAGGTGCGCGGCTTCCGCCGCTTCGTCGCGTCGGAGAAGGCCGAGGTGATGCCGGATACGTTGCCGGGCATGACGCCGTTCCTGGCGGGTGCCTACGGCAGCGACGAGGAGACGTGGGGGGTGCTTGGGTTGCACGGGCTCGTGGAGAGCGCCGTGTTCCTCCAGGCATCGCGTTGATGGGACCGCGCGCGGCAGAGCCGACCGTGTCGCAGGCAAGACTAGAAGACAGGCTCATAAATATCCCTAGGGTGAACTGACATGGCCGACAACGAGAAGCGATCCAACACACCCCTGTACCTGCTGCTGGCCCTGGCGGGCCTGATGGTGGCGGCGGCGGTGTACGACTTCTTCACCGTCGCACGCGACTCGACGCACGACACCAAATTCCTGAGCCTCTCGGCCCAGCAATCGCTCATCTCCCAGAGCGTGGTGCGGTCGGCGGACGAGGCGGTGGCGGGCAGCGCGGACGCCTTCACCCAGCTCTCCAACAGCCGCGACCAGTTCGACAACACCATCAGCCTGATGGGCAACGGCGACCCGCAGACCCTGATGCCGGCGGCCACCGGCGAGGTGCAGTCGGAACTCTCGGTGCTGCAGAACCAGTGGGGCCAGGTGCGCAGCGCACTGCAGGTCATCCTCACCAACAAGGACTCCATCGCGGTGGCCAACCAGGCCGCCACCGGTGTGCGCCAGACCATGCCGGACCTGCTCAAGGCCTGGGACTCCTTCGCCGACGTGGCGCGCCAGCGCAACGCCAGCCACAACACCGTCTACTACGCCGGCAAGATGGGCTACTACGGCCAGGTGATCCTGCGTGACGTGAACCTGCTCACCACCGGCGGCCACGGCGACGTGTCGGCCGTGCAGCAGGAGCTGCCGGACACCATCCAGATCTTCACCCGAATCACCCAGGGCATGCTCGACGGCAGCCCGCAGCTCGGCCTGCAGGCCATCACCGACTCCAACCTGTTGGTGCCGCTGCGCCAGATCCAGGTGCTGAACGGCAAGCTCTCGCAGAACCTGAACTCGCTGACCCCGCTGGTCACGCTGCTGGTCAACGTGGAGAAGGCCAACAGCACCATCCATGACCTCTCCGACCAGGTGCTGAACAACGCCCAAGCCATCAACACCAGCTACCAGCGCATGATGAACGGCCGCCTGACCCGTCCGTCGGTGGGTTACGGCCTCGGCATCGTGGGCATCCTGCTGCTGGTAGGCATCCTGTACATGTACGTGTTGGGCGGCGACGCCCGCCGTGCCGCACAGATGCAGTTGGAAACCAACGAACGAAACCAGCAAGCGATCTTGCGACTCCTGGACGAACTCGGCTCACTGGCAGACGGTGACCTCACCGTGCAGGTGACCGTGACCGAGGACATCACGGGCGCCATCGCAGACTCCATCAACTACGCCCTCGAGGCCCTGCGCGGCCTGGTGGCGACGATCAACGACACGGCCGTGCAGGTGGACGCTGCCGCCCGCCAGACGCAGGCGACCACGACCCATCTCGCCGAAGCCTCCGTGAACCAGTCTAAGCAGATCAACACCGCGTCCCAGTCCATCACCGAGATGGCCAAGTCCATTGAGCAGGTGTCCGCCAACGCCGAACGCTCGGCGAAGGTGGCCGCGCAGTCCGTGGAGATCGCGCACAAGGGTGGTCAGGCGGTGCGTCGCACGATCGACGGTATGAACAGCATCCGCGAGACCATCCAAGAGACCTCGAAGCGCATCAAGCGACTGGGCGAATCGTCCCAGGAGATCGGCGACATCGTGGAACTCATCAACGACATCGCCGAACAGACGAACATCCTGGCACTCAACGCCGCGATCCAGGCCTCCATGGCCGGTGAAGCAGGCCGCGGTTTCGCGGTGGTGGCGGACGAAGTGCAACGCCTCGCAGAACGCTCCGCCAACGCCACGCGGCAGATCGAAGCGCTGGTGAAGACCATTCAAACCGACACCAACGAAGCGGTCATCTCGATGGAACAGTCGACCGCGGGCGTGGTGGGCGGAGCCCAGCTGGCCGAGAACGCAGGTTCGGCACTGGACGAGATCGAGAAGGTGGCAAACCACATCGCAACGCTGGTGCAGAGCATCTCCAACGCGGCGCGCCAGCAGGCGCAGACCGCCGGCGACGTGTCCCGCACCATGAACGTGATTAGAGAGATCACCGCGCAGACCACCGAAGGCACCAACGCCACGGCAGTCAGCGTAGGCAAGCTCGCGGCCCTCGCCACCGAGATGCGTAAGTCGGTGGCCGGCTTCAAGCTGCCCGGGAACCGCAGCCAGGAGACCCTGGTGATGCGTCCCGAGCAGGCCGCCTGAGGAATACAGAAGGTAACGCCGGGGACGCATGAGCCAGGTCGCCTCAGACTCGCTGCTGTGGATCAAGAATGAGCTTGATCACACGCTGGTGCGCGCGCGCCAGTCGCTCGAGACCTACGTCGAGAAGGCGGAGGACAAGGAAGCGCTGACCCAATGCCTGGAGCTGTTGCACCAGGTGCAGGGCACGCTGCGCATCGTCGAGGTGTACGGCGCTGCGATGCTCGCCGAAGAGATGGAGGCCGTGGTGCGCGGCTTCGAGACCGGCGATGTGGCGCGCAACGACGCTGCCTTCGAGGTCCTGATGCGCGCCATGCTGCAGCTCCCGGATTACCTGGAGCGCGTCATCGGTGGTCGGCGCGACATGCCGCTGGCCCTGCTCTCGCTGTTGAACGACCTGCGCACCGTGCGCGGCCAGCCGCTGCTCTCGGAGAGCGCGTTGTTCGCCTACAACCTGGCCGGCCGTGCCGCCACGGTCATGGCGCCGCCGGCGGCGCCCGCCAAGGCGGTGGACATCAAGAGCCTCGCCGGCAAGGTGCGGCCGAAGTTCCAGGCCGCCTTGCTCGGCTGGTACAAGGGCGACGACGCGGCCAAGCACCTCGAGGTGCTGGCGGACTCCGCCGAGAAACTGGAACAAGCGGCCACCACGCCGCCGGTGTTCGAGCTGTGGTGGATCGTGGGCGGCATCATCGAGGGCCTGCGCGAGGGCGGCATCCAGGCCGACGTTAGCCTGAAGCAGCTGCTGGGCCAGGTGGACCGGCAGATGAAGAAGCTCATGGAGCAGGGCGAAGCCGCCCTGGCCCAGGACCCGGCCCAGGACCTGGTCAATAACCTGCTGTATTACATCGGGCGCGCCGACACCGCCGGCAAGCGCATCCTCGCCATCAAGGAATCCTTCAAGCTCGGCGAGTTGCTGCCCCAGGAATCCGAGGTGCAGGAGGCGCGCGACAGCCTCTCCGGCCCCAACGTCAACCTCATGCGCACCGTGTCCGGCGCCATCCGCGAGGACATCGGCCGCATCAAGGACACCCTCGACATCTTCGTGCGCATGGGCAAGTCGGACACCTCCGAACTGGCCCCGCTCGACGAACTCATCAAGAAGGTGGGTGACACGCTCACGGTGCTGGGCCTGCCGGCACTGAACCAGGAGCTGGACACCCAGCGCAACAACCTCAAGAAGCTGCTGGCCGCCAAGCAGGCGCCGGACGAAGCGGCGCTGATGGACATCGCCAGCGGCATCGTCAGGGTCGAGAGCGGCCTGGACGAGGCCATGTCGGATCTCGTCACCCCGGACGGCAGTGGCAAGAGCGGCAGCCCCAGCGCCGCCTCGGCCCAGGCCGAGATGCGTGACGTGCAGGCTGCGGTGATCCGCGAGTCCATCATCAACATGGCGCGCGCCAAGGAAGCCATCGTCGAGTTCGTCAACGACCCGGCGCGCCGCGAGGTGCTGAAACCGCTGCCGGGCCACATCCGCGAGATCCAGGCCAGCTTCCGCTTCCTGGAGATGCCGCGGGTGGTGAACCTGCTCGCCAGCCTGCGCCAGTACATCCTGAAGAAGCTGCTGGCCGGCAAGGGTGCGCCGCCGCAGAACGAGCTGGACCGCATGGCCGACGCCATCGTCAGCATGGAGTTCTACCTCGAGACCGTGCAGCAGGGCCGCGGCAATCCGCTGTCCATGCTGGACAACGCCGAGGCCTGCGTCTCGGCGCTGGGCTTCCCGGCCGACCAGGAATACCCGGACCACGAGGACGTGGACCTGACGGGCGTCGATTCCGAGCCGGGTGAGACCATCACCCTGGACGGCGATCTGGTGGTGGAGGAGATCTCCCTCGAGACCCCGCCGGACGAGCCGACGCTGATGAAGGAAGTGCCGACCATCATGGTGGCCGAGCACGATGCGCCCAAGGTCATGCCGGCCAAGCCGGCGGCCAAGGCAGCACCCGCACCCAAGCCGGCCGCGCCCAAGCCGCCGACCATCACCTTGCCGCCGGCCACGCTGGCCAAGGACGTGGACCCGGAGATCGTGGAGATCTTCCTGGAAGAGGCCCAGGAAGAGATGCGTTCCCTGCGCGAGACCTTCCCGCGCTGGCGCAGCAACCCGGGTGACAAAGAAGCGCTGGCCACCCTGCGCCGTTCCTTCCATACCCTGAAGGGCAGCGGCCGCATGGTCGGCGCGATGCTCATCGGCGAGTTCGCCTGGTCCTTCGAGAACATGCTGAACCGGGTCATCGACCAGACCGTGCACCCGAGCGACGACATGTTCGCGCTCATCGACATGGGCATCGCGGCCCTGCCGGAGCTCGTCGAACAGCTCGAGGTCGGCAGCACGCCCAAGGTGGACGTGGTGCCCCTGGTGGAAGTGGCCCAGGAGTTCAGCCGCGGCGGCCAGCCGCCGTTGCCGGGCACCGCTGCTGCTGTGCCGGGGCCCGCCGAGGAACCCACCATGATCCGGCCCGCGGGCGTCGGCCTGCCGGGCATCGAAGAGCCCACGGTGATCATGCCCCGCGTCGAGATCCTGCCGCCGGCGGTGGCCATGGATCCGGTGCTCTACGACATCTTCAAGCGCGAAGCCGAAGGCCACCTGCTGGTGCTGGACGCCTTCCGCAACCAGATCCTGACCGACCGCAGCATCGGCGAAGACGTGGTGCGCGCCCTGCACACCCTGCACGGCAGCGCCGCGCTGGCGGGCGCCGCCAACATGGCCATGCTCATCGAGCCGCTGCACCGCTATGCGGCCAGCCTGCGCGAGCAGGACCAGATGCTGCCCGCCGAGCACGTGGGCCTCGTCAAGGACGTGATCGCCTCCATGCGCGCCATGCTGGGCGCGCTCGGCAACGGCGAGGTGCTGCCTCCCCCGAAGGGCCTCATGGAGCGCCTCAAGTCGCTGCGCCCCGAGGGTGTCAACACCCTCACCGGCATCGAGACCGGCAAGGTGCTGCCCGCCGACCCCATGGAAGCCGAGGCGGAAGACATCGTCATGGCCGGGCCCGCCGAGGGCGAGGCGGACACGCCGAGCGAAGAGCAGGCCATGCCCACGCCGCCCAAGAAGAAGGGCAAGCAGGCGCAGGCCCCCGAGGCGCCCAAGCCCACGGCGCCGCCCAAGTTCGTGCAGCTCTCGGACCTCAAGGACTTCGACCCGGACCTCGCCGCCATCTTCTTCGAAGAGGCCAACGAGCTCCTGGAGTCCACCGACTCGAGCCTGCACCACTGGTCGCAGAACAAGACGGATTCCGAGGTGGTCACCCAGCTGCAGCGCAACCTGCACACCCTCAAGGGCGGCGCGCGCATGGCGGGCTTGAGCCCCATGGGCGACCTGTCCCATGAGATGGAGACCATCCTCACCGACGTGGTGGACGGCCGCATCGCCGCCTCCACCGAACTGTTCCTGCTGCTGAACCGCTCCGTGGACCGCCTGCACCGCATGATGGAGCAGGCCTACGCGCAGCAGCCCATCTATGACGCCGGCGACCTGGTGCTGGACCTGCAGCACGCCCACGGCCACACCGTGGACAAGGAGCTGGAGCCGCAGACCCACGAGGAACGTTACGAGACGGTCAGCGTGCCGGTGCCGCCGCCGATCATCGACCACACCGAGGAAGCGCCGGCCCGTGCCGCCGCTCGCGCCGAGGAGCTGAGCCCCGCCGCGGAAGCCGAGGTGGAGGACGAAGCTGCCGCCGAAGCCGCCTTGGGGGGCGAGGCCGAACGCCGCACCGGTTCCCGCGTCCAGCACGAGCTGATCCGTGTCCGCGCCGACCTGCTCGAGAGCGCGCTCAACTACGCCGGCGAGGTGGGCATCTACCGCTCCCGCCTCGAGCAGCAGGTCAACACCATCAACTTCAACCTGGGCGAACTCGAGCAGACCGTCGCCCGACTGCGCGACCAGCTGCGCAAGATGGAGATCGAGACCGAGGCCCAGATCCGTTCCCAGTACGTGCAGGAGCAGGGCGTCGAGAACCCGGACTTCGATCCGCTCGAGCTCGACCAGTTCTCCACCATGCAGCAGCTCTCGCGCGCGCTGGCGGAGTCCGTGGGCGATCTGGTCAGCATCCAGGCCTTGCTCACCAACCAGGCCCGTGAGGCCGAGACGCTGCTCTTGCAGCAGTCGCGCGTCACCACCGAACTGCAAGATGGCCTCATGCGCACGCGCATGGTGCCCTTCTCCCGCCACGCCCAGCGCCTGCGCCGCGTGGTGCGCCAGACCGCGGACGAGGAACACAAGACCGCGGACCTCAAGTTCGTCGGCGCAGAAGGCGAGATGGACCGCCAGGTGCTGGAGCGGGTGCTGGCGCCCCTGGAGCACATGCTGCGCAACTCCGTGGTGCACGGCATCGAGGACAACAAGTCCCGCCAGCAGCGCAAGAAGGCCGCCTCCGGCAGCATCACCATCAGCCTGCACCGTGAAGGTTCGGAAGTGGTGATGGAAGTGTTCGACGACGGCGCCGGCCTGAACCTCAAGGCCATCCGCAAGAAGGCCGAGGAAGTGGGCCTCACCACCAAGGACGCGCGCCTCACCGAGCGCGACGTCATGCAGTTCATCCTTGAGCCCGGCTTCTCCACCGCCGCCAAGGTCACCCAGTCCGCCGGCCGCGGTGTGGGCATGGACGTGGTGGCGAGCGAGATCCGCCAGTTGGGTGGCACGCTGCGCATGGATTCCACCGAAGGCCAGGGCGCCAAGTTCACGGTGCGCCTGCCCTTCACCCTGTCCATCACCCAGGGCTTGCTGGTGAAGGTCGCGGACCAGCCCTACGCGGTGCCGCTGCCCTCCATCGAGGCCATCGCGCGCATCCCGCGCCTGCAGCTCGAGCAGCTGATGTCGCTGGACAACCCGGTCTACACCTACGGCGGCCGCCAGTACCGGCTGCAGCATCTCTCGGTGCTGCTCGGCATCGGCGCCCCGCAGTTCCCCGAGGAGCTCACCACCATCCCGCTGCTGCTGGTGCGTTCCGGCGACGGCTCCATCGCGCTCATCACCGAAGGCATGCAGGGCAGCCGAGAGGTGGTGGTGAAATCCGTGGGTCCCCAGGTAGGCAGTATCCGCGGCCTCTCCGGCGCCACCATCCTGGGCGATGGCAGCATCCTCCTCATCCTCGACGTGGCTTCCCTGGCGCGCAGCGCCGCGCAGCCCGAGGCCGAACAGCTGGTGGTCACCGAGCGCGAAGCCCCGCAGGAGGACAAGCGCGTGCTGGCCATGGTGGTGGACGACTCCATCACCGTGCGCCGCGTCACCCAGCGCCTGCTGGAGCGCTACAACATGCGCGTGGTCACCGCGAAGGACGGCGTCGACGCGCTGGCCACCCTGCAGGAGACCATCCCCGACGTCATGCTGCTGGACATCGAGATGCCGCGCATGGACGGCTACGAGCTGGCCCAGCACATGCGCAACGACGAGCGCTTCAAGGACATCCCCATCATCATGATCACCTCGCGCACCGGTGAGAAGCACCGCAACCGCGCCATGGAGATCGGCGTGAACCGCTACCTGGGCAAGCCCTACCAGGAAGCCGAGTTGCTGGAGAACATCCAGGAACTGGTGGGTGCCTTCAACCCGCAACGTACCAGCTGGTGACGCATGGCTGAATCGCAACAGCTGCAAGAGGTCTACAGCCTGCTGATCCCCTTCGCCGGCGGTAAGATGATCATGCCGCGCCTCTCGGTGGCGGAGGTCACGGGCTTCCTGCGCCCCAAGGCCGTGCGTGGCGCGCCGGACTGGCTACTGGGTCTCATCAGCTGGAACGGCCAGGAGATCCCGCTGATCTCCTTCGAGGGCCTGTGCGGCCGCAAGGTTCCGGAGCGGGCCAACCGCACCCGCATCGCCGTGACCCACGCCATCGGCGAGCAGATCAACCCTGCGATGTTCGCCATCCTCACCCAGGGCTATCCCTATCTGGTGCGCGTGAACCCGGCGGTGCTGAGCGTCGACCCCGAGAACGATTTCGGCAGCAACGACGGTCCGGTGCTGAACCGGGTGCGCATGGCCAACGAGCGTCCGTATATCCCGGACCTGGAGGCCATCGAGGCCAAGCTCCTGGAGATCATGCCGGAACGGCGCTTCACCGATACGGCGACCGGCGCCGGCACGTCCACCGAAATACCTCTCCTCGCCGAGTAAGCTGCCACACGCTTCCGCTGGGATTTCTATCCCACAGCCGGTAACATCTCCACCGAATGATCGAGCCCAACTGGTATCTCGTCATACTCGTCTGCGTCACCTTCCTGCCGCATCTCCTCATGGAGCTGTGCAGCAGGAGGCCGGTCGCCTGGGCCTGCGAGTCGCTCGCCGGGCACGTGATTCTGTTCGGCCTGAGCTGGGCCTGCCTGGTATCCCCGGTGTTCCTCTATCTCAGCCATCGGCAGGGCACCCTCACGCCGGTGTGGGGCGCCGATATGGTGGCGGTGTGCGCCATGGGGGGCATCGCGGCGGGGGTTCTCTGCTGGTATCTGATCAGCCAGCCCCATATTCGTAAATCGCAA